>NZ_JAKSXU010000019.1:0-14144 GCF_022829325.1 Methylobacterium sp. J-092
TGTCCAACCGTAGAGCTGACAAAGACGTTCCCCAAGGGTTGATGGAATACGAAAGGCCGAGGATAACCGCGGCTGCCGCGTAAATCATCGGATCTCCATCAGACGGGGAATACAGATCCAATCAAGACATATGTCCTAGACGCTTATGTGTCGGGTATCCGACCGTTTTCTCGACGCATCGGGCTGCATACGGCAGGGTCCGAGAAGAGTGGCCAGCGGACCCTGGCCTTTCGCCGCCAAGAGGACGCTCTGTCTCCAACCTCTCTCCGACGTTCGGGGGAGAGAGGCCTCGGCGCTATCGAGGTACGGATGATGGGGCTGTCGAGGTTTCAATGCTGCGGCCGAGAAAGTCACGTGTCAGCCAAGCAATCCTGTCCGTCGCCTCGTCTAGCGCGAAATGGCCAGCATCGAGGATGTACAACTCTGCCTTCGGTGTGTCGCGCAGATAGGCTTCGGCTCCTGGCACAATGAAGGAGGGATCGTACCGACCCCACAGCACGAGGGTCGGCAGCGGTTGCGCGCGCATCCACGCCTGCCAAGCTGGATAGGATGCGACGTTCGTTTGGTAGTCGGAAAGGAGGGCCGCCTGGATGTCCCGCTCACCCGGCCGGGACAGGATCGCGTACTCGTCCATCCAGGTGTCCGGGTTGTACCGCTCCGGGTTCGGGCTGGTGCCGAGATGGCGCTGCTTGGCCCCTTCGAGGGACATGAAGGCGTCGACCTGCTCGGGATGGGCTGCGGGGTCGGCCCAGTACTGGCCGATGCCCTGCCACTTCGCTCCGAGCCCCTCCACGTAGGCGTTGGCGTTCTGGACGATCAGCGCGCTCACCCGGTCGGGATGGGCGAGCGCCATGCGGAAGCCGACCGGGCCGCCGTAATCCTGCATGAACAGCGTGTACCGCGCGAGGCCGAGTTGCGCGGTCAAGCCCTCCATCGTCGCGGCGAGGTTGTCGAAGGTATAGGTGTATTGCGCGGGCGTTGGCGCATCGCTCTGACCGAAGCCGGGGTAGTCCGGCGCGATCAGGTGGTAGCGATCGGCGAGCAGCGGCAGCAGCGGGTCCCACTGCCGGGACGACGACGGATAGCCGTGCAGCAGCAAGATCGTGGGCGCATCGCGCGGCCCTGCCTCGCGGTAGAAGATGCCAACACCATTTACCTCGACCCGATGGTAAGTCGTCGTGGCCTGGGTGGAAGGAAGCGGCTGCGGCGCTCCTTGTCCAAGCGCCAGGGCCGTCGCAGCGGCCAGGACTGTCTGTGTCGGCATAACTCATCTCCTCTGCGGGGGGAGAGATAGGGCCTTCCCGTTGGACAGGCCGCAATGACCACTTCCCACTCGACCCAATCGCAGGGCTCTCTATCGTCAAGTGCCCGGAAGCAGACCTTCCGACCTTCCGCAAAGGGTCGATAGCAACCTGAACGATGCGTCGGGTATCCGACCGTTTTCCCGATAGTTGATCTGAGCTGCCGATCGAGAGACCGAACCGGCTTCATCTTTGTCGGGAAACCCTGCCCGGCATTCTACTGTCGTCAAATCCCCTGCAGCATCGACATCGATTAGACAGCCTTTTGCCCAAGGATCTTAAGGGCGTCTGGTCTGAAGGTGCCTTTGGGATCGACGTGCCGGTAGAGGGTCTGACGGGTGATCCCAAGTTCGATGCAGAGGTCAGTGACCTTTGTCTCGGGCTGACCCATAGCCGCTTGAGCCAGTCGCAGCTTAGCCGCTGTCATCTTTGGTTTGCGACCACCATTGCGGCCTCGGGCCCGAGCTGAGGCAAGGCCAGCCTTTGTACGTTCGACAATGAGCTCGCGCTCAAATTCCGCCAAAGCCGCAAAAATCCCGAACACCAACCGACCATTGGCAGTGGTGGTGTCGATGTTGGCCCCTTGGCCAGTCAGCACCTTGAGCCCGACCCCACGCTTGGTGAGGTCATGGACGGTGTTGACGAGGTGGCGCAGGTCACGGCCGAGGCGATCGAGCTTCCAGATCGCGAGGGTATCGCCTTCACGAAGCGCCTTGAGGCAGGCGTCGAGACCGGGGCGGCTGTCGCGTTTGCCCGACGCGTGATCCTCGTAGAAGCGATCGGGTTCGACGCCGGCGGCGAGGAGAGCGTCGCGCTGCAGGTCGGTCGTCTGCGAGCCATCGGCTTTCGACACGCGCATGTAGCCGAGCAGCATGGGGAGGTGATCCTGTGAGTTGCCTGCGAGCCGTCGGTCTGGGGTCGATCGAGCACCTAGTCGCAGTGGGCATTCAGCAACCCAGTTGATCGAGCCTGTCACGCAAACGAGCGATTGCGTGACAGACACGCGCGAAACGGTCGAACCGCGCAGTTCGTGTATCATAAGCCGTCACATGATCTAAGATCCGTCAACGCGCATATAGCTTGAATATGTGACGAATTAGAGCGCAGTTTATAGAAGCCGCGACCAACTAGCTCGTAGCGACCCATTGTACCGCGGGGCACTGAGGACATAGCCTAGACGTAAACCATCAGCACGGCCGGAATTTATCGCTTACCACGCCGCGGCAGTTGGCAAACTATGATGCCGTAGGTATGATTCTCAAAATCGGTACGGACGGGTGACAAGGCCATGACATCGCAGGCGGTCAAAATCATCGACGGTGGTAAGTTGATCATTCCAGCGGCCTTCCGGCGCAAACTCGGTATCGATACCGGGGATACCGTTGTACTTGAACTGGGTGAGGATGGGCTCCACGTCCGATCGCTCTCGTCCGCAGTTCGCTTGGCGCAAGAGATCGTACGAGAGTTCGTACCCAACGAGGTCGATCTGGCCGACGAGCTTGTGGCGGAACGGCGGATCGAGGCCGAGCGTGAGTGAGCTCTTCGTTCTCGATGCTTCGGCCCTGCTGTGCTTGCTCAAGGGGGAACATGGTGCGGAGCGGGTGATCGCGAGCTTGCCGCGGGCCTGGGTCAGTGCGGTCAATCTCTCCGAGGTCTACGCCAAGCTCGCGGATGCCGGCGGTGCGGAAGTGCGTATCGCCCAGGCGATCGGTGGCTTGCACCTCCGGGTCGAGCCATTCGACGACACGCAAGCGCGTGCGGCCGGTATCCTGCGACCGATGACCAAGAAGCTTGGACTGTCGCTCGGCGACCGTGCCTGTCTTGCACTCGCTCGGCAGCGGGGGGCGACAGCCTTGACCACCGATCGTGCCTGGACCGAGCTACCCGACACGCTTGGTATCGCGGTCGAGCTCATTCGCTGACAGTTTGGGCTGAGGATTGATCGAGCGATGCCGATCCGCCGGGAGCACCGCTTTTTCTACCCGATCGACTGGCCGCAGCTCTCGGCTACGATCCGCTTTGGGCGGGCAGGTGGTGCTTGTGAGGGCTGCGGCCGGCCGCACGGGCAGACCGTCTACCATCTCGGTGATGGGCGCTGGTGGGACGCCGGCATTGGCACCTGGCGCGATGGGCAGGGCCGTCCGCTGCGCAGCCTCCCAACCATCGAGGATCTCGGCCTCATCCGTACGACGCGGGTCGTGCTGGCCGCGGCACACCGCGATCACGACACCGCCAACAACCTCGACCGTAACCTCGTGGCCTTCTGCCAACGCTGCCACATCAACCACGACCGCCCGGAGCATAAACGCCGGCGCTGGCGCACCCTGTTCCGCCGCCGGGCGATGGGGGATCTGTTCCGTGGGCCCTACCCGACTGCGAACAGATCGAGCTGAAGAGCCGATCCCTGCCGCCTGCCCCGTCGGCCACCCCGTGGAAGCGGCTTGATCACCGGTAGGGCTCCAGTCCCCCTGGCATGCAGTACGGCGCCGATGATCCGACAGCCGTCACCCGGGTGATACACGTAGGCACGGCAGCCATCGGCGTGCAGGATCTCCTGGACCACCGCCTCGTCGTCTGGACGGGCCTGCAGGGCTTTCAGCAGACACGTCAGCCCGAGCGAGGCGACGTTCGAGAAGTAGAACTCGCGCTGGTACCCGGTCCAAACTTGGCGCTGTGCGCCGACGCTGGTTCGCGCGAACGGATTGTGGGGCGCAAACACCGTACCCGCATCCAGGACGAAGGCGGCGATCGCATCGCGGTCAGCGATATGCAGCGCGGTCCGGATCGATGCGCCGAGCTGGCGCTGAGCGATAGGCACGCGATCTTGTCCTCATACCGTCACGAAGTGAGATCGACTCGAGCTACGGCAAAGAGACGATCGATCCCGGTTCAGCGCTTTTCCCAAGAAAAAGAGCTCTAAAGGTTCAAAAAGAGCTCCGGCCACGTCTGTTTGACTATGTCCTTGCGAAACAAATCGTTTTACGAATTGCGTGATGCCACAGCTTGCAGGCGTGCCCACCTCCGGGTTCGAACTTCGGGTCCTGCGTCGTCCCCGCGAGGGTGGCGGGCGTATCGAGACGCAGCGCATTCGGATCGAGGCGAACTCGGGGGATCAGGCGATCGCTCAAGGAAGGTTTCTCGCCGAGGCGATCCTCGAGGGCTGGACCGGTGTGGCCATGCTCACCAACGACGCCGGAGCCCTGGTCTGGTCGATGCGTAGGGACATGCCGCCACCAGCAGCACCAGGCATGATCTGATTGTTGGCCACCGGCTCCAGGTCGGTGTGATGAAGGCCAGAGAGATGCTGGCTCGGCACCGAGGCGCGCTCAATGCGCAGCGTCCACAGCCGCCAGGGTGTCGTCAGCGGGAGAAAGTCGGCCTCATTGAGCACGTGCTCGGCGTGGTCGCCATGCCGAACCACCATGCGGAACGGGACTTCACCTGGCAGCCCGATCAGCACAACCGTCAGGGTGTTGAAGCCGTCGTGCAGCCACGACGTCACGTCGTGGTGGAAGCCATCCTGTGTCGGATCGAACCCCTCCAACGCGGGCTGGGTCACCGCGAAGGTGTTGAGGCTGACCATAGCGCGGCTCCCCGCGCCCCACAGCGTGAGACGCAGCCGCTCCCCGGCTCGAATGTGCATGCTGTGCCCCGTTTCAAGGGCCAAACTGACCGGTTCGTAGGTTTTCCACAACGGGAACAAGGCGTGAACGGCAACGCTTCGTTAACTCTGTTGCCGGAGTGCTCCAGCTCCCATCCCGTTCACGATCCGTCGCCTGGTCTAAAATAGAACAGCCCTAAACCTCAGTCAGGCTCAGCCTCTTTCCGCGAACGGCTGACAGTCTTTGGCTCTTCGGAAAAGGCATCGATCACATCCAGCTTTCTCGCGTCCGGCTTCCGCCGCAGCTGCCCCAGCCCAAGGCTCTTGGCGAGTTCGGAGCGCTTGGCCGAGTAGCTCTCGGTCACCATCGGGTAGTCGGCGGGCAAGCCCCACTTGGCGCGGTAGGCCTCCGCTGTCAGGCCACGCAGGGTCAGGTGCCGCCGCATCGTCTTGTAGCCCTTACCGTCCTCGAAGCTGATGATCGCATCCGGGGTGATCGACTTGCGGATCTGGGCGGGCGTTAGTTTCTCGTGCTCGGGCGATGCAGCGGGATCCTCACCGCCGAGGCGGCTCAAGGCGGCATGGACGCTGGCGATCAAGCTCGGTAACTCGCCAGCTTGAACGTGATTGTTCGCGACATAGGCTGAGACGATGCCGGCCATCATCGCGATCACATCGTCGTTTTCAGCCACCACTGTTTCGTCCGGCATAAAATATACCTCCAAACAATCAAACTACACAATCCTCCATAGACGACGCAAGACAAAACAACAAGGCGCTTCCCCGATGGCTGCCGCAGTGAAGTGTGCTGCCTTTGATAGTATAGAGATTTGTTAACCATCCCGAGTTAGGCGCTGTTAACACTCATGGGGACGGGCGATGCGGGTTCTGCTGATCGAGGACGATGCGGTGGTGGCCCAGAGCATCACGTTCATGCTCAAGGCGGCCGGGCTCAACCCCTTCGTAACCGATCTCGGTGAGGAGGGGATCGATCTGGGCAAGCTCTACGACTACGACATCATCCTCCTCGACCTAACGCTGCCCGACATGTCCGGATACGAGGTGCTGCGCAGCCTTCGGGGCGCCAAGGTGAAGACCCCGGTTCTGATCCTGTCGGGCATGGCCGGCATCGAGGACAAGGTGAAGGGCCTTGGGTTCGGTGCCGACGACTACCTCACCAAGCCGTTCCACAAGGACGAGCTCATCGCCCGCATCCAGGCGATCGTGCGCCGCTCGCAGGGGCACGCGGAGGCCGTCGTGACACTGGGCGATCTGACAGTGAACCTCGACCAGAAGACCGCCGAGATTGCCGGCTTCCGTGTCCACCTCACCGGCAAGGAGTACCAGATGCTGGAACTCCTCGCGCTGCGGAGGGGGTCGACGATCACCAAGGAGATGTTCCTGAGCCATCTCTACGGTGGCATGGACGAGCCCGAGCTGAAGATCATCGACGTGTTCATGTGCAAGCTCCGGAAGAAGCTCGCCAACGCCAGCCAGGGCAAGAACTACATCGAGACGGTCTGGGGCCGCGGCTATGTGCTGCGCGAGGGTGTGAGCGAGATGCGAGCCATTGCAAGCTAACACGATCGTCCACCCCCGGTGGTACAACGCCGCCTTACCGCGGCGCGACCACCCACATGCACCAGCTCACTGTGGTGACAGCTAACCTACGGCATTTCGCGCTGACCCACGTACCAGCACTCGATCCCCTGGCCGAGCTCCTATCCACCTCTACACAGTGATGCCGAAGGGACGCTCCGGCGGAGCACGACGACGGCGATAGTTGAGCTGGGGCGGAATGTGTCGATGCCAATCCGGTACACGCAGCGCTCACTCTCGCAGAGGCTATGAGCGACGCGCAGGCGAAAGCTCGAAGCTGGGCGAGGGCTCGCCCGGCACTGCGTCGGATCAATCATTCTAGGTATTTGTTAAATATTTTATTAACCACAAGCCCCATACCGGCTTGCGGCTATCTTGAAAGCATGACATGCTGCCTCGGTTAATTTAACTATGGTCGTCTGTTTCCTTTGACGATGCGGCATGATCGCGGGCAAATCTTGTCTCGTTGACAAGGAGTGAGCCCATGCGCCGTATTGTTGCGTCTTTCGCTATCATCGCCCTCGCCGCGATCCTGCTCTTTCAGCTTATACCGCCTGCGACCCGCGGCGACCCCGTTGGGGTCAAGCTCGTGCCATTTTCGGAACTCTGGTCAGCTAGCATCGAACGCCAGACCGATCCTACAGGCAGACAGGCGACGGGGCCGCGCCTACAGCTGATTACCCGTAACGCGCAGGCACTTGGGATCGAGGAGCAGCTTCGGGTACGGACGTATATCTTTCTAGCCCTCGTTCTTTTAGCTCTATACTCCTCACTGCCGAACCGATTCCGCTTCCTCCACCCTGCCACCAATGAATCTGATCATGATTCGTCAAGGCAAACGATCTCCAAAAGTTTTGCAAATATTATATCTCATCCAGCTAATATTTTATTTTTACTCCTTATTTTAGTAGGACTAGTTGTACAAAACGACCTAATTGATACAAGCAAAGCAATTCCATACCTATTAGAATACGTTTGCTCGACCGAAAACCCATGTAATGTTCTCAGACAACCTAATTTGCTAGGTCAATTCTGATCACGACGCCCCGCCATCCGACGGGGCGTCGTAATATTTTGTACCTAACATCGAAATAACATAAACTTTTTATTCGATTATAAAAAATAACAGAGATCACACCAATGAATCTGATGCGACATAACGGTCCTAAGATCCTTCTACTACCTCTTTTAATCGTGTTGGCGGGTTACCCCGCAATCGCTCTGATCGTCCATGGCCTCGATCCGACGCTCTGGCCGTCGGAGGCGGTGTCGCCGGGGGCTTGGTTTCAGCTCTGGCACAGCTTCGATCTCGGAACGGTGGTCGAGATCTACTGGCGGATGGGGATCGGCCGCTCGCAGGCCTTTGTCGGCGGCTTCTGGCCACTTGTCCTCCTGCTGTCGCCTCTCGCTTTGATGGTTGGCTGGTGGATGGCCGGATCGGCCCCGCAGATCCAGCGCGATTCCTCGAACGTGTTCGGCTCGGCCCGTTTTGCCACGCCGGCCGAGCGCGCCGCGATGAACCGCGGTCTGGAGCTCGGCCTCGACCCAGAGACTGGGCGGGCGGTCCGCGTCGCTGTTCAGGGCACGCTTGCCAGCATCGCCCCGCCGCGCAAGGGCAAGACCACCGGCCTGCTGATCCCGAACCTTGCCTATCCCGAACCCGGAGCCTGGTCCGGGCCTGCAGTGGTGATCGACCCTAAGGGCGAGATCTACCGGGCCACGGCTGAGCGTCGCCGAGCGCTCGGCCGCCGGGTGATCTGCATCGACCCGCTCGACCTCGTCGGCGGTGAGGATCGCTGGAACCCGCTCCATGACCGCGACCCGAGTGACGTGCTCTACCTGCAGCACACCGCGCTCGCGTTGCTGCCGGAGGCGAGCGGCAACGGCGAGGCCGCGGCCTACTTCCGCAACCGGGCCGTCGACCTCATTACCGGGGCGCTCCTCGTGTGCTTGCGTAGCAGCAGCCGCACCGTCGCGCAGGTCCAGGCGCTGATCGCCGATCCCGATGCGCTCATCGCGAAGCTCGAACCTCTCCGCCCCCTTCCAGCCGCCCTCGCGGCCCTGGAGATCCTCAACGCCGATCCCAAGACCCGCGACCCGATCGTCGCCACCTCGTCGCAGGCCTTCTCGTGGCTCGCCGACCGGCGGCTGCGCGACCTCGTCGGCGCGAGCACCTTCAGCCTCGCCGATCTGGCAGGCGGCGACGTCGACCTCTTCGTGGCCGTCCCGCCCGAGTACAAGCGTCTGCTCGCGCCGCTGCTGCGGTGGTTCCTGTCGGATTTGTTCATCAGCGTCCGGCGTAATCGCCCGTCTCAACGTATACTCGTAATGGTTGACGAGGCAGCTGCATTGGGAAAGCTTGAAGAAATACTTACAGCATCCGGAGAATTACCAGGTTACGGCGCTTCTCTTTGGACCCTTTGGCAGGATCGCTCGCAGATCGTCGGGCTGTACGGCGAGGCCGGCGCGGACACGATCCTCAACACCGCCGAGATCGTCACCCTGTTCGACGTGCCGGCGGTCGATCCGGACGCGGCCGAGCGCTGGTCGCGGGCGGTCGGCGACTACACCGGCCGGGTTGAGAGCCTGACCCGGCCGGCCGAGGGCAAAGGGCCGCGCAGCATCGCGTCGACCCCGCAGGGCTTGCGCCTGCTGACCCGAGAAGCTCTCGCGAGCCTGCCGGCCAATCGACTCCTGGTGTTTCCCAACAGCACGACCTACGGCCGCCACCCGCTGCAGCTGAACAAGACTGTGGCGCACACCGATCCGCGGTTCGCCCGCCTGATCACCCCGGTGCCGCCGGTCGGGGCCAGCGCTTGAGCGGGTCCTAGTGAACGCTCACGGGGCGGTCTGAAGGTAGTCCTGCGGGATCAGAGCCTCCGCGTAGCCATGTCCGGGGTACCATTTCCGCAGTCGACCGCTCTGCCCCTCCCAGCGCATCAAGGCGTAGCGTTGCCCCGGCTGGAGGGTCCCATCGCGGGTGCTGCCGTCCGGCAGCTGCCAGCGGATCGTCAGCACCTCCCGGCCGGCGATCGTGACCGCCCCTGTCGGTGTACGGTGCAGGGCGAGCCCAACGAGCCCAACGCCGGCAACGAGGGTGAGGCCCGCCATCGCCACCGTGCCGACGCGGTAGGGCAACCGTGAGCGCCAGATCGCGAGGCGGCTCGCCGTCGCCGCCGTGATCGGGCGCGCCGGCGGGCTTTGCCCGCGCAGCGATTGCAACAGCTTGCCGCGATCCTCGGGGGTGAGCGGCGAGGACGACTCGGCCAGGGCCGAGAAACGCGCCTCCGGCCCGGCCCGCAGGAGCTTGGCGAGGTGCCGGGCGCTGGCTGCGGTCACCGCGGTGGCGGCCTCGTCGGCCGCCCGGATCGCGGCGCCATAGCGCTCCTCCAGACGATCGCGCGGCGTGGTGGCTTCGGGCCGGGGCCGCGGGGGCTGTGCCATAGCTTCAGCCCTGGACCAGCCACAGGGCGGCCGGCTTGACCACCTCCATCACCGCCAGGCGGAAGGCGGTGAGGTCGCGCAGGATGCGCCCGGCCTCGGCCGGCGAGGTCTGCGCGGCGAGGCCCGCCCGGTCGAGCTTGACGATCCCGCGCAGCCCGCCCGCGGCAAGCACCTCGCGCGCCTTGTCCTCCAGGTCGAACCCGCGCAGCTGCGCGACCGTCGCGTCACCCACCACCCGCTTCAAAATCACCGGGTCGACCGCGCCGCGCACTGCGTTGGCTACGACGAAGCGGGCCGCCCAGTCCTTTGCCCCATGCAGCAGCTTGCCCGCGTCGGCGAGCGCGCCGGCCTCGGCCGCCACGATCACGACAAGGCCGAGCTCGATCCCGCCCTCGCGCAGCGACTTTGCCTCGTCCGCGAGGATGCCGAGTAGGCTGGCGGAGGTGTTGGCACCGATGTCGACGAGCGTCGGCCCTGTCGCGGTGTACAAGGCGTTGATCACCGGATCGAGTTCAGCACGCGCGGCCTTGCCGCCACTGGCCTCGATCGCCTCCCGTGTCGCCCGCATCGGGAAGTGACGCACGCCGCCGGTCTGCGCCTCACCCGACGGCCCCTTGGCGGACCGCCCCTTGCCGGTCGCCCCCGCCTCGGCCACGAGGGATGGGAACTCGGTGAGGCGGTGGGTCGACTCGATCTCGAGGATCGCGGCATCGGGCACCGCCTCGGCAAGGCCGCGGGTGATCGTGCTCTTGCCGACGCCGCCGGTTTCCTGGGCGACGAGGAGGATGCGGGGCATGGGGTCTAGTCCTTCTTGAACAGGTGGGCGTGCCGGTCCGTCTGCATCCGGCGGATCTCGGCCTCGCTCGGGGGGGCGTCCACGCTCGGGGGGCCGTCCTCGGCCGGCCCCGGGGGACGCGGCCGCAGCTCGGGAGCGAGACGGCTAGCGCCACCGTCCCGTGGCCCGGTCGAGGATGGGGTGGGCCGGAGGCCGACGCGCGTCGGTGCCGGATCCGCATGTCCCCCCGCAGGGACCGCGTCGGCCCGTGCCCGGCGGGTGGCCTCGCGGTCGAGCCGGCGCGCGGCCTGCCGGCGGACGCTGGAGATCACGCCGGTGAGGTTGGCGGCGGTGAGGTCGCGTCCGTCGGCGGTGCGGAACCCCTGCGCGGTCAGTCCGGCGGCGATGGCGCCCCAGGTCCGGCCGCCGGCCTGCAGCGCCACGAGGGCGTCGAGGTTGTCGCGCACCAGCTGCATCAGCCCGGTCGCGGGCCGACCGCCGGGGGCGAGCTGAACGGTGCGTGCGTCCGCCGCCGCGGTGTCGCGTTCGAGGCGGCGCAGATCGAGGCGGGGACCCTTGGCCATGGCGCTGGTGTAGACCGGGCCGGGTTGCGGACGGGTGCAGCGGACCGCTCGAATGCGGGCCGGCGCGGTAAGCGCGCGTTAGGACACGGTCGGCAGCGGCAAGAGAACGGTCGGACACGGCAGCGCACGGTCGCCTGACGGCAGGAACGCGGCAAGAAGCGCGGTAGCAAGAGGGGTATCACACCACACGCACTGAAGTGCCGCGGCGTTAACCGTGGAGGCTCGTCCGCCTCGCCGATCGACCGGGAACGTGTCAGGCGTCTTCATCCGATCGCCCGCAAAGCAGGTACGCCGATGGCCGACCAGGTCAAGCTCACCCTCACCTTGGAAGCTTCCCTCGCCGCCCGCCTGAGCGCCGCGGCGGCCGAACAGAGTTGGTCTGCCGAGGACCTGGCAGCCGAGTGCGTCGTCCAGCACCTAGAGGTCGCGATCCGCCACAAGGTGCTGATCGAGCGCCTGGAGCAGGTCGACGCGGCCATCCTCGACATGGCGCAGACGGTCGGCGAACTCGGTGCGCCGTCGGCTGGCATCGACCTGACCAAGGTCTGTCGCTACCGCCAGCAGGGCGGAGATGATGATGCGAGCGCGGATCCGGCCGCGTGACCGCGTCGCTGCATCGGCTCGGCGCAGGGCCGGCAGCCGGGTTGTACTACACCAACGACGGCCAGCGCGAGGCCCGTCCGGACCGGCGCGACGATTACTACGCTAAGGATGGCGACGGAGTTTGGTGGAGCAGCGGCGGGACGGTCGTGCGCCATGGCGCGGCGATCGATGCCACCTCGTTCCGCAACCTGTGCGCCGGATACCATCCCGGGACGGGCAAGCCGCTGGTGCGTGGCGCCGGCCCCAAACATTGGGCTGGCCAGGACTGCACACTGACCCCCGGGAAATCCGTTTCCGTTCTGTGGATGGCGGGCACGCCGGAGCAGCGCGCGGCGATCGAGGCTGCCCATCACAGCGCGGTCGAGCGCGCGCTCGCCTTCGTCGAGGCGGAGGGCCTTGTCAGTGTCCGGACCGGCGCAGGAGGAGTGGAGCGACATCGGCCGAGCGATTTGATTATCGCCCGGTTCGATCACTATACCACCCGCGAGGGTGATCCTAATATTCATACACATTGTGTCTTTATAAATATTTCCGGAGCCCCGACACATGCGATGTCCAGGCGATATAAATCGCAAACGCATCTGACCATTGAGGTCGAGCAACTCTACGCTTATCAGGTTTGCGTCGGGGCGGCGTACCGGGCAGCCCTGGCGGAGGACCTGCATCAGCGGTTTGGCCTGCACTACCGTGAGGCCGGGCGCGGGCAGTGGGAGGTCGCTGGTCTGCCGGAGGCGCTGCTGGCAACCTTCTCCAAGCGCTCGGAGCAGATCCTGGATTACGCCGGTGCCGGGGCGACGGCCGCCCAGCGCGAGGTCGCCGCGCTCGCCACCCGCCGGGGCAAGCACGAGTTGCCGACCGGCTTCGAGCTGGAGGCGCGCTGGCGCGACGAGCTCGCCGTGGGCGCGATCGATCCATGGCTGGCCGTACGCCACCCGGGACGCGATCCGACCTTGGCGATCGCTGCCGAGCATGAGGCCGATCGAGAGACACCATTCGACCCGCCCGAGGTCCCCGGCGACACCCCGGTGGCTCAGGCGGCGTCGGCGCTGTTCCGGCATGAGAGCGTCATCACGCGCAAAGATCTGCTCCAGCGCAGCTTCGAGATCGCGGGTGTGCAGGGACTCGGGATCGGGGTGATCGAGGCAGAGCTCGCCAACCTGCAGCGGGACGGCACCCTGCTGCCGTTGGCAACGGCCGAGATGGTGCCGGGGGCGAGCGCGTGCTGGACCAGCCCAGGCATCGCCGCCTGCGAGGCTGCAATGTTGCGCGCGGCCGATCGCCCATTGGAACGCACCTGGATCGCTCCCGAGGCGGTGGCCGCGGCTCTGGCCCAGGACACCCGCCTCAGCGCGGAACAGGCCGAGGCCGTACGTCACGCCGCCGGCCCGGACGGGGTGTCGCTGCTTGAGGCCGGTGCCGGCACCGGCAAGACCACCACGGCCGCGGTTCTCGTCGCCGCCGCACACAACTCTGGGATGCGCGTGATCGGTCTGGCGCCATCCTGGGTCGCGGCCGAGGAGCTCGGACGATCGACCGGGATCCGGGCGCAGGCGATCGCACGCTGGCGCCACGACCGCGCCCGGGCAACGCGATCGAACGCCGAGCCCGGGACCGACGCCGCGCCCCTCGACCGCGACATCCTGGTGCTGGTCGACGAGGCCGGCATGGTCGGCAGCAGGGACCTGGAGGCGATCTTGAGCGCGGCGCAGGCGGCCGGCGCCAAGGTGGTGCTGGTCGGAGACCGACGGCAACTCGCCTCGGTCGCGGGTGCCAGCGGCTTGCGGGCGGTGGCCGAGGTGATCGGACGTTCGGCGGTGCTCGGCGAGGTGCGTCGTCAGGTGGTGGACTGGCAGCGCGCCGCCTCGGTACTGATGGCGCGCGGCGACGCCGAGGCGGGCCTGCGCGCCTACGTGGCCGAGCGCCAGGTCGAACTCGTTGCAGGGGCCGAGGCGGCACGGGAACGGGTGATCAGGTCGGGTCCAAGTTGCCCTTCCGCCCGCAGGACCGCCCGCCCCCGAACGTTCAGGGCCGCCGCATCCACGTTGCGCCGGGCGACGATGAGCACGTCGTCACCGTGGACCGCGCCCTGCTCGGTCCAGGTTGCGATCACCCGTTCCCGTGCCCCCTCGCCCCCTGCAACGAGTTCGACCTGGCGCTCGGCCACGTCCGCCCGCAGGCCCGCCCCGGCCTCCCCGCCCCCCACCCGTACCCAGAGATCCGCAGCGCCTCGCGCAGGG
>NZ_JAKSXU010000021.1:0-891 GCF_022829325.1 Methylobacterium sp. J-092
GGCGGCGATGATCAGCGCGATGTTGAGGTTGCCGGTGCTGCCGGCATAGACGGCCGAGGAGATCAGCACGGTCTCGCCCGGCATCGGCACGCCGGCGCTCTCCAGGGTGATGATGACGAAGATCGCGACGTAGCCGTAGGAGGCGATCAGGTCGGCGATCGGCAGTTCGTGCAGGAAGGACATGCGGGCCCCGAGGTTGGACGGCCCGCAATTTGTTATGAAAGATGGCCATCGTAAGGGCGCGGCAGGGTTCGAGCATGTCGCGCGACTAATTGCGATCCGCTTCATCCCACGTCTGGCGGTTCGCGCGAAGCGGCCTGCTCGCGCATGATCGCCACCAGCACCAACACAGCGATTTGGTCAGCCCCCATTGAAGTGGTCCGTGCTTTGGTATGGCATTTGAGCCCGGAGGACGGACAAGATGGCCAAGCACCCGAAGCCCGAGGAGATCGTCGCGAAGCTGCGGCAGGCGGACGTGCTGATCTCACAGGGCCAGAGCGTGGCCGATGCAATCCGCGCGCTCGGTGTGAGTTCGGTGACATACTCCCGGTGGCGACGTTAGTTTGGCGGCCTGAAGTCGGATCAAGTTCGACGGATGAAGAGTCTTGAGACCGAGAATGCTCGGCTTCGAAAAGCCATCGCCGATTTGACGCTGGACAAGCTGATCCTGCAGGAGGCGTCCCGGGGAAACTTCTGAGCCCTGCGCGCCGACGCGCCTGTGTCGAGCACATCATGCGGACGATGACCGTCTCCGAGCGCCGTGCCTGCAGGGCGCTCGGACAGCATCGCTCGACACAGCGCAAGGTACCGCGGGGCCGCGATGATGAAGAGGCGCTGACGGCCGATCTCGTGGCGTTGGCTGAGAAGTACGGACGCTATGGCTACCGCAAG
>NZ_JAKSXU010000025.1:0-1125 GCF_022829325.1 Methylobacterium sp. J-092
GGCTGCTCGGTTCTCCCGGCTTCGGGTCCGACGGCGCGTGCCGTGGAGGCGGGGGCGGAGCTGTCGACGCCGGAGGGGCTGCTGGCGCGCTACGAGCTGGTGGACGTGACCCCGGCGGTGATCGAGGCCCTGCGCGGGCGCCCGCTCGACAGCCTGCTGGCCTCCTTCGGCGACAAGCGCCCCTCGATCGAGCCGGTGATCGGCGTGGGCGACTACGTCTCGGTCTCGGTCTGGGAGGCCGGGTCGGGCGGCCTGTTCTCCGGCCCGCTCGTCGCCGACCGCTTCTCCGCCGGCTCGAAGTCGGCGCTGATCCCCGAGCAGGCCGTCGGCCGCGACGGCGCGATCTCGGTGCCCTATGCCGGACGCATCCACGTCGCCGGACGCCGCACCCAGGACGTCCAGACGCTGATCGAGAACGAGCTCGCCGGCAAGGCGATCCAGCCGCAGGTGCTGGTCTCGGTCACCAAGCCGATCTCCCAGGCCGTCACCGTCACCGGCGAGGCGGTGGCCGGCGCCCGCCTGCCGCTGTCGACCGGCGGCGACCGCCTCCTCGACGTCGTGGCCTCCGCCGGCGGCGTGCGCTCGCCCGTCTCCGAGACCTTCGTGCGCCTCTCGCGCGGGGACCGCACCACCACCGTGCCGATGACGACCCTGGTGGCCAACCCGCGCGAGAACATCTACCTGCGCCCCAACGACGTGCTCACCCTGGTGCGCGACCCCCAGACCTTCCTGGCGGTCGGCGCGCTCGGCAACGCCACCGAGCTGCCGTTCTCGGCCGAGGGCATCACGCTCGCCCAGGCCCTGGCCAAGGCCCGCGGCCTGTCCGACTTCCAGGCCGACCCGGCCGGCACCTTCGTGTTCCGCTTCGAGCCGGCCGCCGTCGTCCGCCGCCTCAACCCGGCCTCGCCGCTCCTGACCACACCCGTGGTCCCGGTGGTCTACCGCATCGACATGCGCGACCCCAACAGCCTGTTCACCTCCCAGGCCTTCCGCATGCGAAACCGCGACCTCGTCTACGTCTCCAACGCCCCCTTCACCGAAGTCTCCAAGGTCGTCAGCGTCTTCTCCACCGTCGCAGGCCCCGTCGCATCCGCAGCCTCCGTCTACGCCTACTCACGGTAGGCG
>NZ_JAKSXU010000067.1:0-163595 GCF_022829325.1 Methylobacterium sp. J-092
GCCGGCCCCGTCGGGCTGGCGCTGCTGGCCCTGGTGATCTTCGGCGGCCTGGCCCTGTGGCTGTTCGTGCGCCGCCACGAGACGCGGCTGCTCGCCGAAGCCGAGCGCGCGATCCCCGGCCCGCTCGCCTGAGGCCTCAGCCTCGTTCCTCCCTACCTCAGCCCGCCCGGCACCAGCCGCGGGGGGCTCCATGTGCTTGGACCCTCTCGCCGCACGTGCCACACGGTCGCGATCGCGGTAAGCACCCCGTGAAACCTTAGAGCCCGCTGGCCCCGTGCCGCGCGGGCATTTTTGTCCGGCGCCCGACTTGCAAAAAAGAATGATCAGGTTCTAATTCGATTTGTTCGGACCGGGACGCTTTTGGCGCCGTACCAGGCTTGACAATAATCTGTCTGCGGAGGGGCAACCCGTGTTTATAGGGCAGGACCAATCCTGGGTTAATGGCCGGGCTGATCTAGAGCCGCCCTGCCACATGTTTCGCGGATTTGCCGCATATCCAAGGCAACGTATTGGTGCATACTCCTATTCTTGGTCACACATTACGCCAGAAGTTGGAGAAATTGGACGATATTGCTCAATCGCGGCTGACGTCCAGTTCGGCCACACAGAACATCCCACTCGCTGGATATCTACATCAAGCTTTACCTATGATAAGAGCTTTATGGGGCCAAACAGTTCCGAGGGTATACAGTGCTCCCGCTATACGCCTGCCATGTTGCCTGTCGAAAAGAAGCGCGCCCCTATCATTATCTGTAACGATGTTTGGATCGGTATGCGTTCTTACGTCCGGGGCGGAGTTACACTGAATAATGGATGTATAGTTGGCGCAAATGCTGTGGTCACAAAGGACGTGCCAGCTTACGCCATCGTCGTCGGCAATCCGGCCCGAATCGTCGGCTACAGGTTCGAGAATGCGATAATCGCAGAGCTGTTGGCTCTAAAGTGGTGGGATTATAGTTTTACTGATTTCGAGGGGGTTGATGTTACCCGCCCTGACGCAGCTATCGAGCAAATTCAAAATCTATTAAAATCTGGCATGCAGCCCTATCGACCAATGTTGAGGAAGCTTGCTGGCGATAGCCAGCGCATATGGGACGTTGACGAGACCGAAATTCCTACCATGATCTCCAACTAGAAAATGAAGAGTGCTTCCGCGATAACAATGTCCAGCATGCTTGATGAACTCGGCGCAAAAAAGGTAGCTTGAAGGTATGATTCGAGAGATTGCTTCACCGATCAAACGAGTAACGATTCCGCTGAAATGAACTTGGAAGCCCGCTTCCTTTAGAAATGAAGGCACTCAGCTTCGGTGCGGGGTTTCTGCTCATCAATTTAAACGATTTGCCGGTCGGCTCAGTCGAGGGCGCGAACGAGTGAGGACGACGCTTCAAGCTAGAGCACCACGCTCAAGATGCAGCTCGTGAGCTATCCCGCGCGGGACTGGTCGTTCTCACTTTACCCGAGGGCGAGGTGCCCGGGGCTTCAGCGGTTGGTCTGACGTCGCGCGGCGATACTGTCCTTAAGATGTATCATCCGCGTCAGCATTTCCGCAAGCTGCCGAATCCCGGTGTCCGCGCGCTTCAAACAATGACGCGATCTCGGTCCGATGGCGTAGCATAGCAATTGCCGAGCCCTCTTAAACCCGCCCGGCACTGGCCGCGGCGGGCTTTTTCGTGCCCGCGCCCTACCGCGGGGCCTGCCATACCGGCACGCAGCCGAGTGGGCTAGATGTTTGGTCCCGGCATTTGGTGGAGCGGGTTTGACCTGAAGCGACTGGGCTCGGCGGCCCATGCTTTGCAGATGGCCTCGTAGGGCGTGAGACCCCGCAGGGTCTTCAGGCGGCGGCCGCAATTGTAGGCGCTGACGAAGTCGGCCAGATGGGCGCGGAGCTTGTCGTGGCTGTCATAGTGGTAACGCTTGACCGTCGCGTCCTTGATCGTGCGGTTCATTCGCTCGACCTGCCCATTCGTCCAAGGGTGCCGCGGCTTGGTCAGGCGATGGTCGATATCGTTGCGGGCACAGGCGGACTCGAAGCTGTGCGCTCGGAAGGTTTCTCCAGCTGCAATCGCCTCCTTGATGATGGAGGCGGCCGAGGCAACGTTGCCGGGTGTCGTGAAGTGGGTGCCATTGTCGGTGAGCACCGTGTGCACCTTGTAGGGCACCGCCTCGATGAGATGGCGGAGGAAGTCACCCGCAACCCGCCGCGTCGCCTTCTCGTGCAGCTCGACGAAGGCGAACTTGGTCGTGCGGTCGATGGCGACGAGCAGGTAGAGCCGCCCTTCCGCCGTGTGGACCTCGGCCAGATCGATATGGAAGTAGCCGAGCGGGTAGGCCTTGAAGCGCGACCGCTTGGGTTTGTCACCGTCGACCTCCGGCAATCGGCTGATGCCGTGTCGCTGCAGGCAGCGATGCAGCGATGAGCGGGTCAGGTGTGGGATCGTGGCCTGGAGCGCGTAGAGGCAGTCGTCAAGGGGCAGGAGTGTGTGACGCCGAAAGGCGACCACCACCGCCTCGTCCTCGGGTGACAGCACCGTCGAGCGAGGATCCTTCGGCCCGGTGCGCTGATCGGCGACCGAGGTCCGCTGCCGCCACTTGGCGACCGTCTTCTGGTTGATCCCGTAGCGCTTCGAGAGGGCCCTCAGGCTCGCTTGACTATGCTGGATCGCTCGACGGATCGCCTCAGTCGTCGTGGCGCTGCCGTGAAGAACCTGGCCCAAAGCGCGTCCCTCCACTACGGCGTGAAGACTGCACCATCAAACCCCGGGATCAAACATCTAGCAACCTCGGCGCCCTAGCTTCAGCTGGAGCGCCCTTTATGCGTCTACGGCCTACCGCGCGGCCTGCCACACCGGCAGGCCAACAGGTCACCCCGGCCGGTCCCGGCGGAAGGTCTGGTTTTCGCACCAGATCCAGGTGTCGCCGATCGCCTCGTCGCGGCGCGCGTTAATCATTGAGCCGCCGCAGTAGTCTAAGCGGACCGCGTCGACGGTCGGATGCACGCCGAACAGGTCCGTCGCGGTCCAACCGAGGGTGACGGCTTCCTCACCGAACCGGTCGAGGAAGTCGATCGCGACCTCGCGCTTCTTCTCCCAGCGCGGCCCGATCATGCCGAGGCATGGCGACGTAAGTGGTTCGACGAGGTGTCTAACCGTTGGATACGGAGGACGCCTCGTAAGCCAATCGCTACAACTATGCAGATATTGCGGTCTGAACAGCTCCAATTTCGTGTGATCGCACCCGACGCCAGAGCTAGGTTCTCTTTCGAACGACGTGCTTTTCCAACAATAGTCCGATCGTTAGGAGCGAAAGCGAAAACAAAATAATATAGAAGTAATCGATTGTAACCGGCAGATCGGGATAATATCCGAGCCTAACCCATTCGATGATACCGACGACGGGGCTATACTTAAGTAGGCTATAAATCTGATCCGGAAGAAAATTCGGCAGGAACATGACGCCGCTCGTGACGTAAATCACGATCGTGAACAGGACGCTTCCCATCATCCAGGCCGGGAAAAAGGCGATGATGCTGACGTTGATCGTTCCGAACCCGATGCCGAGCAGGATGGCTGCGAGATAGCCGCACATCGATGTGAACGGATCGATTGGCACAGGATTGACGCCAACTATCACCAGGATTGCAAACACCGTGAGCAAACCGAGGAATCCCGTCACGATCTCGACGAGGATACGGGAGAAGATGACGTCGAAGAGCTTGACCTGAGGGTAGTAGGTCAACGGGCGGTTCGCCATGACGGCCTTCATGACCTCGCGCGAGACGTACTGGAAAACGAGCGCCGGCACCGCACCGCTAGCGAAGAACAACGCGCGGCTGTCACCGATCGGAGCAGGAACGTTGCGCGTCACGTAGATCAGCACGAGCATGAACACGTGCACCACCGGCCAGAGTACGACGATCATGTAGCCCCAATGCGAGCCGCCGAAGCGCGTGCGCATGTCCCGCAACATCAGCGCGTGCAGAACATGGAGGTAGGACTCCATCTGGCTTCTTTGGGGCGGTCTGGAGATCACTTCCCGGTCGGTCGTGGACATGACGTCTCCTAGTTTTCGTGCGCCATCATCCCAATCGAAAGCGCCAAAATTATGGGATCGCAAAAGGCGTCGCCTGGGGTACTGCGCCGGCCGGACGTCGATGTAACAAGCACGACCAACGCGCGCATCGACTTCGGGTGCGCGGAGAGGTGCAACCCGAGGGGATTAATCGCAGTGGCGCGCTGAGTTTCCAGAGCACGCCCGCGGACGGACGACTCATCCGCCACGCTCGACCTGATCCGTCAACGCCCGCGCAGTGATCTGTGCGACCGCGATTCCTTCCTCACGCGAGAGGCGCTTGGTGTTCATCCGCCGGTCAGGCTCGGCGCACACATAGACGTAGAAGATCACCCGCCCGGCCCGGTCGATCACCTGGACCGGACTCGTCGCTGATCTTGATGCGCAGAGGTAGGCGGAGTGCAGCTTCAACGAGCGTCGCCATCGCCTGCAAGTCGCGCATCCGTGTCCGCAGGACGTCCAGACGCTCCGCGATGCGCACCTTGCGCACGCTCGCGACCCCGTCCTCCTGGCGGTCGGCGGTGTCGAGGGCGACGAGGTAGCGTGCAATGCTCGCCTCGACTTGCTCGATGCGGCGCTGGACTACGGCCAGGGTAAAGTTGCGGTCGGGTGTGTCCAACGCTTTGAAGCGGCTGCCTTCGAGCCACGACGCCACCGACCAGCAGGCCTATTTGGCGGTATAGCACTACGAACTGACGGCAGGAGGCCTGGATCGCTGGACCGTTGTCGCGGCGGAAGTCGGCGTTGGTCTTTAAGTCGGGGGTGAGGCGGCCGGTCAGCCACATCAGTTCGACGTTGCGGCCGACCTCGCGCGCCAGACGGCGTCTGGAGGCGACCTGGTTGAGGTAGCCGTAGAGGTAGAGCTTCAGTAGGGTCACGGGATAATAGCCAGGCCGACCCGGCTCGGCAGGCACGACACCAGAAAAATCAAGCACCGCGAGATCGAGTTCATCGACGAATACGTCCACGACGCGCACCGGATTGTCCTCGGACAAACAGTCGTCCAGCCGGTTCGGCAGCAGCGAGACCTGATGGTGATCCGCACCTCAAGCGAACCCGGCCATCCAAGCCTCCACCGTCACACAGAGATTATCAGGACCCCCATGTTCTCTAACAGCCTCAGTGGGAAGCGGACCCCGAATCTTCGTCCTGAAGCAGACGTTCTGCCGGTGACCTAATCTGGTCATCACATCGGTTTTAAACCACATTCGGAGGCAGTCGTTCAGCCAAAAAGCCAGCGCCGAGCATTCTGGCCTGCCCCGTTCGGTGTTTCGGGTTCGAAGTTCGTGCATTGTCGGTCGTGTGACGATGGCAGAACGAGTCGACGGCACTGATCCGCTCGGTTCGGTTGGCCAGGTGACAACCACTGGAGCAGGCGGCTGGTAGCCGAGCGACGAGTGCGGCCGGATGCCGTTGTCGTGCTTCCGCCATTGCTCGATTACGACGCTGGCCTCCTTGAGGATGTAGAACACCTCGCTGTTGAAGAGTTTATCGCGCAGCTTCGCGTTGAAACCTCTCGCAATACCCGTTGTCCCACGGACTGCCCGGTTCGATGTAGGCAGTCGTCAATCCCACCGCCGCGATCCAGTCCTGTACGGCCTTAGCAATGAACTCCGGCCTGTTGTCAAAACGGATATGCCTTGGCACTCCGCACAGACTGAATAGGTCCGAGAGCACGTCGATCACGTCGAGGGCCTTCAGCTTGCGGGATACACGGATGGCGAGGCACTCGTGCGTGAACTCGCTGCGCGGTCCTTCGGTTCATCGATGACGTTCAACATCCGGTACTTGCGTCCGTTGTGGGTGCGGTGCTCAACGACGTCGTAGGACCAGACGTGGTCAGGTCGCTCCGGCCGCAAGCGAAGGCACGAGCCATCGTTGAGCCAAAGGCGTGCCCGCGTTGGCTGGCGAGCCGGGACCTTGGGCCCCTCGCGCCGCCAGATGCCCTCATACTGAGCTTGTCGAAGGATCGACCCGCTTCACGTTCACCGTCCAGCCATCACGCCGGAGCAGGGCCGTGATTCGACGGTAGCCGTAGCGCCCGTACTGCAGCGCCAGAGCGACGATGGCGGCCGTCAAAGCAGCCTCGTCCTCAATCACGACGGCGACCTTGCGCTGGGTCGAACGATGTTGGCCCAGGACACCGCAGGCGAAGCGTTCCGACACACCGTGTTCGGCAATGACGTAGTCGTCACATGCCCGGCGGCGAGCCGGGCTCATAAGTTTCCCGAGGCTGCCTCCTTCAGGATGAGCTTCTCCAGGGTCAGATCCGAGATCGCCCAACGAAGACGCTGATTCTCCGTCTCCAGAGACTTGAGAGTCCGTCCGATAAGTCATGAGGCGCGTCCCAGCCGTCGAACGAGGATCATGACGGCAGCGGCGTAGAGGAAGGCCTGGGCCGAGGCGAGGGTCGCCTCCGGGTCTTTCCAAAGGCGACGGTTGCGGCTGATCCAGCCAAAGAAGCGTTCGACCACCCATCTGCGCGGGTGCACGGCAAAGCCGACTTGATCCTTGGGTTTGCGCACGATGTCGACGGTGATGATCGTTGCAGTCGCGGGCCTGTCGCCGGCACAGCCTGCATCGGCGAAGGCCTTGGCGATGAACGGGAAGGTCCGCCGCGACAGGCGCAGCACCGGTCCGGCCCCATCGCGATCCTGCACGTCGGCGGGCTGTGGGTCGAGGACGAGAGCGCGTCCGTCCGTGTCAACCAGGGCCTGACGCTTGCGGCCTTTAATCTTCTTTCCGGCGTCGTAGCCCCGCGGGCCACCGCTCTCGGTGGTCTTCACGCTCTGGCTATCGAGCACCGCGGCGGTGGGTGAGGCATGCCGACCAGCCCGTTCGCGGTCGGCCATGACGAGCGTGTGGTTGATCCGGCCGAACAGGCCGTCGTCGCGCCAGCGCGCGAAGTAGCCGAACGTCGTGCTGCGTGGAGGAAGATCCTTCGGGATCAGCCGCCATGCAATGCCGCCGCGCAGCACGTAGAAGATGGCGTTCAGGACCTCCCGCGTCGTCCAGACTGGCGGGCGGCCACATGGCGCCGGCTCCGGCATCAGAGGTGCGATCACCGCCCACTCGGCATCTGTCAGGTCGGTTTCATAGCGCAGGCCCGCACGGCTATGCTGCCGCCGGGTGGTCGGGGTCCACATGGCAGATCCAGGTCAGGTTTCAGCACCCTTCTGGAATCACTGCCATCCCGGCCACTCAACCCCTGCCTCAGCCCCTTATCGGACGGGCTCTGAGCCGCTTGACCTTATCGCCCTTCAGGCCACCGAACTCCGAACGCCAGCGATAATACGTGACTTCCGTCACCTCGATGGAGCAGCTTGGCGACGATCTCTTCCGCCGTATGATTCTTCCGTACCATGACAACATCCTCCACATGGCTCGAAGCCATACCTCAGGGAGGACCACTTTTCAGGGGGCAGGCCAATCCTCGCTGCGCGAGTGATGGCGGCCGGTTTGTACGCGGTCGTCCTCTACGTCTACGGTCCGGTTGCGTGGCGCGCTGTGGAAGAACGATCCGATCTCGAGCGACTATCTAATCGTGGGGATTTGGCTGTCCTTCGGCTCTCACCTCAGGCAGACGACCTATAGCATCGCCTAAAGCCTCGCGCCCTCGGACTGGGTCCTTAACAACGAAATCGTCTCGTTCATCATCATGGGCCCGGTCGTCGGTGCCGCGCTCCACATCGACGCACAAGGTAGTCTTGATGGGCAGGTGCCCAGGCGTAATCGCATTGAACTAGGCATCGGCGTTGGGATCGCAACGCTCGTCGTCGGCCTGCTGCTGGTCACCCGGCCCGACATCCGTCCGCTGATCGAACGGACCCGCTCCTACATCGGCAGCTAGGGCATGTCATCGTTTGAACGGATTGGCTTCGCTAGCGTTTTCATTTCTTTGATGCAGGAGGGACGATGCTGAGCGACGCCCAGTGGTTTGAACTGGAGCCCTTGGTCGAGGCCTGCCGGCCCAAGGCCAAGACGCCCCCACAGGATCTCAGGCGCACACTCTCAGCCATCCTCTGGCGGCATCAGAACGGGGCCAAGTGGCGGGCCATTCCAGAGGATCTGGGGCCGTGGTGGCGCGCGGCGCAGATCTTCATCCGCTGGTCGCGTGCTGGCGTCTGGGAGCGGCTGCTCGGCCTCGTGCAAGAGCAGGGCGTCCAGCTTGGTATGGTGTTCCTCGATGGCACCAACGTGCGGGCGCACCAAAAGGCGGCTGGGGCTACCAAAAGGGGGGATCTGGGGCCGAGCGAGACGCTCGTGAAGCGCTTGGCCGCTCACGTGGCGGCTATGGCTCCAAGGCTTGCGTGATCGCCGACGGGCAGGGTCGCGCCATCGCCTTCCGGCTGGCACCCGGTCAGGCTCATGAACTGCCTCACGCCGTCCCCCCTGCTCGACCAACTGACGGGCGTGCCCAAGTGGGTCGCCGGGGACCGCGGCTACACCAGTCACGCCTTTCGCCAGCACATCTGGAACATCGGCGCGCGACCGGCGATCCCACCTCAGCGCAACGAGGCGCCCGTCGCGTGCCCAGACTGGATCTACAACAACCGCAGTCAGGTCGAGCGCCTCTGGGCCAGGCTCAAGGAATGGCGTGCCATCGCCACCCGCTACGAGAAGACCGCCGCCAGCTTCATGGGCGTCCTCTCCCTCGCTGCAGCCCTCGATTGGCTCGAGCGATGACACGCCCTAGTCCACACCGGCGCGCTACGCGGCATCGGCGAGCCGCCGGCATGAAGTCCGGCCCCGAAGGCGCTATCACCGCCGGCTACCACGGGATGGCGGCTCTCGACGGCGCAATCGCTGTGCTGTTGCTGGTGGCGATCATTCAGGATGTGATCGCCTACGGCGCACCCGCTCCCAATGCGAATGCCGGTAGCCGGCACAGTCGACGATGTGCGATATGCGCGCAGTCCATGATTCTGCGAATGGAGCCCTGCGTGATCGGATTAGTGCTCACCATGCATACGCACGACCCCGAGCGTTTGATGCAAAGTGTGCGTGAGAGCGGTGAGGCCGTTCGCTGGTACATCTTTCTGCACAAGCACAATCCAGCATTGGAAGATAAGCTAAAGTCTTTTGCTGCGGCCAACGATGCGCAACTCTACCTTTATCGCGAGAACCGAGGGCTTTCCCGAAGCTGGAACGAGGGCATCCATCAGTCGATGCAGGACGGGTGCGAGCTGACATTCGTTTTGAACGACGATCTGCATTTTGTGCCGGGCGGTTTCGACGCTTTCGTTTCGCATCTACGCGAAGCCAAAGGGTGGTCTTTAGGGTTTATCAATGGGCTTGAGATCGGAGGGGCATCCGCTGGCCAAGTCATCGTTCAAGGTATGGCCTGCTTCGCCATCAGCCACGTGTGTACGGACACGGTGGGATACTTTGACGAGACATTCGTGCCGGCATACTACGAGGACATCGACTATCTGCGCCGCATGCGTCTGGCCGGATGTCAGCAAACCTTCGCTCCAGGCGTGCTGGGAGAGCACTTGCGGATGACGACGCTGGGGTTGAACCCCGATCTCCAAGCCTCCATGAGCGATTGGCACAGCCGAAACGAGGTATACTACACCCGCAAATGGGGACCGCTTCACCACGAGTACTACGACACGCCCTTTGGCGATCCGTCGCTTGGACTTTGCATCGAGTGGTCATCTCGCGCGGACCCGTACCCGGGCCGCTGATCGCTGGCGCCCGGCCTCCATTCTCGCAGAAACGCACCCCGCCCGGCATCGGCCGCGTCGAGCTTTTTGTTTGCTTAAGCCAAGTTGTCGCTGAATGTACGATACGCTCTGAAATTGAGAACAAGGACATCATGAGCGTCATTAGGTCGCGAACTCATAACGGCTGGCACGGTCGCTCGCCCTGATCGTTGATCCTCCAGCATGGAGGATTGTGAATGGCGCGGTTTGACCTGACGGATGCGGAGTGGGCGGCGATCGAGCCGGTTCTGCCGACGGATGTGCGCGGCAAGGATCGGGTGGACGACCGGCGGGTGCTGAACGGCATTTTCTGGCGGTTGCGCACGGGCGCGCCCTGGGCCGACATCCCGGCGCGCTATGGTCCGCACACGACGTGCGGCAACCGCTTTCGGCGCTGGCGCAAGCGTGGGATCTGGGATCGTCTTCTGAAAGCCGTGTCAGAGGCTTACGAGGGTGACCTGCAGATGATCGACGCCACCAGCGTGCGGGTGCATCAGCATGCGGGCTGCGCCAAAAAAAAGACGACCGATCCCGTGGCATGGGTCGCTCGCGCGGCGGCCTGACGAGCAAGATCCACGCTCTGGTCGATGCCGAGGGCCGACCCATCGCCCTCAAGATCACCGAAGGCCAAGCGCATGACGGTCGGGCCGCCGACGACATGCTCGGCGATCTGGGACCTGGGCAGACCCTCCTGGGGGATCGGGCCTACGACAGCGACGCGCGGCGCGAGCGCTTGGCCGAGCAGGGGGCCTGAGCGAACGTGAAGCCGGTGCCCAACCGCAAGAACGTGCCGGCCTTCAGTGCCATCCTGTACAAGTACCGCAATCTGGTCGAGCGGTTCTTCAGCAAGAGCAAACACTTCCGTGCGGTCGCAACACGGTACGACAAGGCCCCGGAAAACTTCCTGGCCAGCGTCAAGCTCGCAGCCGTCCGCGTCTGGCTCAGGACTTTATGAGTCCGCGACCTAGCATGGCAGCTGGCCTTCACCGCGGCTGCAAGATCTACGGTGTACCCGCTCGCGAACCGGAACAGGCTCACGGTCGGGTCGCGCATGAACACGTCGACGGCGGCGTTGACCTCGTCGGAGGCGATCGTCCTGGCCTTGATGAGGTCGCCGGTCGTTGGGTCTGCCATGGGGCGATCGTAAGTCGAGACGGGGGAGGGCGCTACCGTGACCAGCTCTGCGACTGTGCCGACATTCGTGCGGCCGCAAAACATCTTCTGTTCCGTGTTGACCGATTTGTCCTTGCTGCTAAACCCTTGCCGGGCTTGCAGTCCTTGGCTGGGGCGCCAGGATTCGAACCTGGGAATGGCGGTACCAAAAACCGCTGCCTTACCACTTGGCGACGCCCCACCAGAGGACGGCGCTGTCTAGACGCGGATGCGCGGACAGGCAACTGGTTTGACGGGGGCGGTGGAGAGGCGCGCGATGGGCGGCAGGGTGGCTTTGGTGACGGGGGCGGGGTCCGGCCTCGGGCGGGTCGTGGCGATGGCGCTCGGGCGGGCCGGCTATGCCGTCGTGCTGGCCGGGCGGCGGCGCGCGGCTCTGGACGCGGTGGCGGGCGAGATCGGCGCGGCGCTCGTCGTCGAGACCGACGTCACCGATCCGGCCTCGGTGGATCGGCTGTTTTCCCGCGTGGCGGCGGCGCATGGCCGGCTTGACCTTCTATTCAACAATGCCGGGATCTTCACGCCGGCCGCCGCCATCGACGCGGTTTCGCTCGAGGATTGGCGCGCCAGCGTCGACACCAACCTCACCGGCGCGTTCCTGTGCACGCAGGGGGCGTTCCGGATGATGAAGCAACAGGATCCCCGCGGCGGCCGGATCATCAACAACGGCTCCGTCTCGGCCCACGTGCCGCGGCCGCACTCGGCGCCCTATGCGGCCACCAAGCACGCGATCACCGGGCTGACGCGCGCGACCTCGCTCGACGGGCGGCCCCACGACATCGCCTGCGGCCAGATCGACATCGGCAACGCCGCCACCGAGATGACCAACGGGTTCGCCGCAGGCGTCCGGCAGGCCGACGGGTCGATCCGGCAGGAGCCGGTGATGGATGCGCGGCACGTCGCCGAGGCCGTTCTCTACATGGCCGGGTTGCCGCTCTCGGCCAACGTCCAGTTCATGACGCTGACCGCCACGGCGATGCCGTTCATCGGCCGCGGCTGAGCCGGTCGCTTCGCCAGCGCGTCTTTGCCAAGCGGCGGCCGGGCGCCTAGAGGAGGGCGCAAAGGTCGGTCGCCCCGTTCGAAGGGTGTGCAGGCCCGCCCGAAACTCCACGACACCGACCCCGGATGCGGGTCCGAGAGCCGTTTTGACGATGCCGATGCAGCCGCAGACCAAGACCGAGGCGAGACCGCCCGCCGATCCGGTGGCGCGGCGGCGCACCTTCGCGATCATCTCGCACCCGGATGCCGGCAAGACCACGCTGACGGAGAAGCTGCTGCTGTTCGGCGGCGCGATCCAGCTCGCGGGCGAGGTCAAGGCCAAGCGCAACCGCGTCTCGACCCGCTCGGACTGGATGGGCATCGAGAAGGAGCGCGGTATCTCGGTCGTCACCTCGGTGATGACCTTCGAGTACGGCGACTGCGTCTTCAACCTGCTCGACACGCCGGGCCACGAGGATTTTTCCGAAGACACCTATCGCACCCTCACGGCGGTCGATTCCGCGGTGATGGTCATCGACGCCGCAAAAGGCATCGAGGCGCGGACGCGAAAACTGTTCGAGGTGTGCCGGCTGCGGGACATCCCGATCGTCACCTTCGTGAACAAGCTCGACCGCGAGGCGCGCGAGTCCTTCGAGCTTCTCGACGAGATCGAGAAGACGCTGGCGCTCGACGTCGCGCCGATCACCTGGCCGATCGGCCGCGGCCGCAACTTCGCCGGCACCTACGAGCTCGGCGGCAACCGGGTCCGCCGCTTCGACGCGGCCGACGACGCCGGGACGGAAGCGGTCGCCGGCTTCGCCGATCCGCTGTTCGACCGGCTGCTCACCGAGAACGGCGAGGCCGATGCCTGGCGCGAGGAGGTCGAGCTCGCCGAGGGCGGGCTGAAGGCCTTCGATCTCGAGGCGTTCCGCGAGGGCCATCTCTCGCCCGTCTTCTTCGGCTCGGCCCTGCGCAATTTCGGCGTGCGCGACCTCATCGACGGGCTCGCCCGCTTCGCGCCGCCGCCGCGCGGGCAGGATTGCGACAAGCGCACCGTCGCCCCGACCGAGCCGAAGATGACCGGCTTCGTCTTCAAGATCCAGGCGAACATGGATCCGAACCACCGCGACCGCATCGCCTTCATGCGGGTCTGCTCCGGCCAGCTCCGGCGCGGGATGAAGGCGAAGCTCGTGCGCACCGGCAAGCCGATGTCGCTCTCGGCCCCGCAATTCTTCTTCGCGCAGGACCGCGCCATCGCCGACGAGGCCTTCGCCGGCGATGTGGTCGGCATCCCGAACCACGGCACGTTGCGCATCGGCGACACGCTGACCGAGGGCGAGGACATCGTCTTCCGCGGCGTGCCGAGCTTCGCCCCCGAATTGCTGCGCCGGATCAAGCTCACCGACGCGATGAAGGCGAAGAAGCTGCGCGAGGCGTTGCAGCAGATGGGCGAGGAGGGCGTCGTCCAGGTCTTCGTGCCGCAGGACGGCTCGGGCGCGATCGTCGGCGTGGTCGGCGCGCTGCAGCTCGACGTGCTGAAGGAGCGGCTCCAGGGCGAGTACGGCCTGCCGATCGACTACGACGCGACGCGCTTCTCGGTCTGCCGCTGGGTCGCGTCGGATTCGGAGGCCGAGCTTGACAAGTTCATCGATTCGCACGGCTCGGCCATGGCGAAGGACCTCGACGGCGCCCCGGTGTTCATGGCGACCACCGCCTTCTCGCTGCGCTACGAGGAGGAGCGCTACCCGGCGGTGCGCTTCACTGATATCAAGGACTACCAGAAGCGCCAGGCCTGAGCGCCGGCGCGGATCGGCCGCCGGCGCAGGATCAGTACTTGCCCAGCATCGGGAAATCGACGCTGAGCGTCGATTCCGAGGCCATCGGCGCCTCGCGCTTGCGCGGCTTGCGGTTGAGGACCTGCTTCAGCTTGGTCTTCAGCACCGCCATGTCGAACGGCTTGAGGATGAAGGCGTCGGCCCCGGCCTGGTGGGCGACGTTGATGTCCTCGAAGTTGAACGACGTCTCGGTCAGGATGAAGGGTGTGTTCATCAGCGCGTCGTCGGCGCGGATCTCGCGCAGCAGGCTGATGCCGTCCATCGGCTCCATGTCGAGGTCGGAGATGACGAGGGCGTATTTCCGCTCGCGCAGCCGCTCCAGCGCCACGACGCCGTCGGTCACGCCCGCGACATCCGGGAAGCCGATGCGATTCATCAGCATCACGATGAGGCGCAGAAGCTTTTCCTGGTCGTCAATGATGAGGATCGGTGGCGTCTCGGTCATGACATCGTCTGCGGCATGGAGCGGGCCGTGGGTTCAAGGTCCGATCGCGAGATTGGGTGAAAGGGATGAAAAAACTGCTCTCTTCCATCCCGGAGATTGCACCGGAATGAAATGACCCGCCTTAGATGAAGAGGTGGTCGATGCCCTGCTTGGACATCTCCTCGGCCTGAAGCGCGAGCGCCAGCGCGTGGATCGAGCTCGCCTTGGGCGTGCCGCGCTGGAACATCGGCAGCAGGTTCGCCTTGGCGAAGTGCGGGTCGGTCGTCGACGAGCGGATGCTGCTGCGGCAGGAATTGACGAACTCGCGCTTGGTGATCTCGCGCCATTCGCAGATCTGCACGTCGCGGTGGCGGTCGTCGGCGAAGATGCGGTTGAAGGTCTCGTGCACCGAGGTGCGCTCGCCCTCGATCACCTGCGCGGCGAAGTTCTGCTCCACCAGCAGGAAGCTGGTGATCACCGAGAACTCGTTCTTTTTCTGCGCGTGCCGGGTGATCTCGCCGACCTGGCCGGTGCGGACCTGCACGTCCGACGACAGGGTCAGGCGCGAGAAGTAGATCAGGTGGACGAGGCTCGTTCGCTTGGCACGCATGTGGGTCCCGAGTCCCGCGGACGACGTCGGGTTCTACCGCGCCAACGATAAGGGCCGGTAAACGCTGCCGCAGCCGGCAGAAGCTGCCGGGTCGGCGGACCGGAACGGTGGGTTTCTGCCGGGTTCGGCGACGGCGGCTCAACGATATCAAGGGCTTGGCCCTGGCACGGCGGTTGCGCGCCGATCCCCGATCAGGCGACCGCCACATGCGCGTCGCCGACCCGGGAAAGACGGCGCGCCATGGACATCTTCACCGCGTTGCAGACGGCGGTCTCGGGCCTGAAGGCCCAGTCCTACGCCATCGACAACATCTCCGGGAACATCGCGAACTCGCAGACCACCGGGTACAAGCGCATCGACACGAGCTTCGTCGACCTGCTCGCCGAGCAGACGCCGAAGCATGAGGTCGCCGGCACGGTGCTGGCCCAGTCGCAGCTGACCAACAGCCTCCAGGGCAACATCGCCTCGTCGACCGTCGCGACCAACATGGCGGTCAACGGCGACGGGTTCTTCACCGTCCAGGCCAAGACCGGGGACGCCAACGGGCAGGCCGCCTTCTCCGGCACGCCGGTCTATACCCGGCGCGGCGACTTCGCCCCGGACAAGGACGGCTTCCTCGTCAACGGCGCCGGGAGCTACCTGCAGGGCCAGAACTACGATGCGGTGACGGGCCAGGTCTCGAGTTCCGGCCCGATCAAGATCGCCAACCAGACGCTGGCGGCGAAGCCGACCACCACGATCACCTACGGCGCGAACCTGCCGGCGACGCCGGCCACGACCAACGCGTCCAAGGCCGGCGGATCCGCGCTCTACACGCCGGAGGACGCCAACGGGCTCCCGGACACCAGCGCGCTCGTCACCGCGACCGACGGCACCGCCACGGCGAACAAGCAGGTCAGCGCCGGAAACGCTCCCGCGTTCGTCAACAGCAGCATCGCCGGCCCGTCGCTGACCGCCTACACCACGACCGGCGCACCGGTTCAGGTCACCACCCGCTGGGCGAAGATCCAGGACGCCAAACTCGCGGATGCGACCACGACGCCGGCGACCGCGGCCCAGCCGGCGATCTGGAACCTGTTCTACGCCGCCGACAGCTCGGCCGACCAAACCAAGAGCGCCTGGACCAACGCGGGCAGCGGCTTTACCTTCGACAGCAGCGGACAGCTGATCCAGCCCTCCGGCGGCGACGCGACGATCACCGACATGACGGTGAACGGGACCAATCTCGGCAGCATCAACATCGCCTTCGACAAGACCACGCTGACCCAGTACGCCGCCGCGTCCGGCGCGGTGACCACGAACGCCCTTACGCAGGACGGCTACGCAGCCGGAACCCTGAACTCCGTCTCGGTCGGGACCGACGGCAGCATCATGGCCGCCTTCTCGAACGGCTCCTCGGTGAAGCTCGCCTCGGTCGGCATCGCGCGCTTCATCAATCCGGACGGGCTCAAGCCGCTGTCGAACGGGACCTACGCGCAGACGCTCGATTCGGGCGTGCCGCTGGCCGGCCTCGACGGGTCCACGATCGTGGGCGCCAGCGTCGAATCGTCGAACACGGACATTGCAAGCGAATTTTCAAAGATGATCGTCACCCAACAGGCGTACTCGGCCAACACGAAGGTGATGTCGACCGCGCAGACGATGATGTCGGACCTGCTCAATATCATCCGCTGAGGTCATGTCATCCGCACGCGGCAGTGAGAGAGGACCTCCGGCGCCATGGCTCTGAACGCCCTCCAGACGGCCACCGCCGGCCTCAAAGCGACGCAGACCGCCATCGGTCTGGTCTCGCAGAACGTCGCCAACGCGAGCACCGCCGGCTACGTCAAGCGGACGATCACCACAATCTCGTCCGGCGTCGGCAATTCCGGCGTGTCGACCGGGACGATCACGCGCAGCTTCGACGCCGCCGCCCTGAAGCAGCTCCGCCTCGAGACCGCCGGCTCCGCCTATACCAGCACCAGGGCCGACATCGCGGGGCAGGTCGACACGCTGTTCGGCACGCCGGGCAGCGCGACCGCGCTCGACGGTTTGGTCAACACCTTCACCGGCTCGCTTCAGACCTTGGCCGCGAACCCGACCTCGGCCGCCGCCCGCACGACGGTGCTCAACGCCGCCTCGGGCCTCGCCGGCAGCATCAACGGCATCGCGACGAGCGTCCAGGCCCTACGCAGCGGCATCGAGGCGAGCCTCGGCACCCAGACCGCCAGCGCCAGCACGCTGCTGAGCGGCATCGCCGCCCTCAACGTGAAGATCCAATCGACCACGGACGATTCCACCCTGGCCGACCTGCAGGACCAGCGCGACCAGAAGATCACCGAGCTGTCCGGCTACCTCGACATCCAGACCGCCGACCAGCGCGACGGCACCGTCTCGATCTCGACCAGCTCCGGCGTGAACCTCGTCGCCGGCGGCACGGCGGCGACGCTCAGCTTCGACGGCCGCACCACCCTCGGGCCCAACTCGGCCTATTCGAACGATCCATCGAAGCGCAGCGTCGGCACCATCACGGCGACGACGCCCGGCGGCGGCAAGATCGACCTCGGCGAGCCGGGCGTGCTGCGCTCCGGATCGATCGCCGCCAACCTCGAGCTGCGCGACACGACGCTGCCGCAGGTGCAGCGCCAGCTCGACGACCTCGCCGCCGGGATGGCAAGCGCGCTCACCGACACCAGCACGACCGGCACCGCCAGCGGCGCGGGCACGGCGATCGACCTCACCGGGATGCAGCCCGGCAACACGCTGACCCTCACGGTGAAGGCCGCGAACGGGTCGATGCGCAACGTCATCCTGATCGCGTCGAAGGGCGACTCGACGTCGGTCGACCCGAGCCTGACCGACGACGGCACCGCGCTGGCGCAGACCTTCGACGTCACCAAGGGTCTCGCCGGCGTCCAGCTTGCGCTGGGGAAGCTCGGGGGCGGCTATGGCTCGGCGCTGTTCGCGACCGCCAGCGGCGCGACCGTGACGGTGTCGGGCAGCGGCGGTATCAGCGTGGTGGCCGCCACGGCGACGAAGACCGCCCCGACGAGCGCGACCGACTTCTCCACCGCCTACCCGCAGATCGCGCTGTTCGTCGACGGATCGGGCAAGGGCCTGTTCACCGGGTCGTTCGATGCCGGCTCGCAGCTCACCGGCTTCGCGCAGCGCATCACCGTCAACCCGGCCCTCGGCGCCAACACCGCGGCGCTGACTGCGCCGGGACCGGCGCACACCGGGTCGAGCGCCACGCGGGCGCAATTCGCCTACGACGCGCTGACCACCGCGCAGCAGACCTTCTCGTCGTCGAGCGGGATCGGCGGGGTCGCCGCGCCCTACGCGACCAGCGTGACGAGCTTCGCGCAGGACATCATCGCCGCGCAGGGAGCGGCGGCGGCCAACGCGTCCAGCCTCGATTCGGGCCAGAGCGTCGCGCTCTCGACCGCTCAGGGCCGGTTCGCGAAATCGGCCGGCGTCAGCGTGGACGAGGAGATGTCGAACCTCATCGCCCTGCAGACCGCCTATTCCGCGAACGCCCGGGTACTCACCGCCGCCCGCGACATGCTCGACACCCTCCTGCGGATCTGAGGGACAGCCCATGACGACGATCAGCCCCTTCGCCGCCGGCAGCTACCTGACGACGCGGTCGACCTCGCAGCTCCTCGCGATGAAGAGCCAGCTCGACGCCCTGACGACGCAGCTCTCCACCGGGCGCACGGCGGAGACCTATGGCGGCCTCGGCGCGGGGCGGAGCAGCAGCCTCACGGCGCGCGCCACGCTGAGCGCGCTCGACGGCTACGATGCCGGGATCGACGCCGCGCAGACGCGGGTCCAGCTGGCCTCCACCAGCCTGCAGCAGATCACGACGCTGACGAGCGACCTGCGCCGCGGCATCGCCACGAATCCCCAAGGCGTCGGCACCACCGTCACCGCCCAGCTCGGCCGGGCCGACCTCGACGGCGCCGTCGACGCCCTGAGCCAGAGCTCGGCCGGGCAGTACCTGTTCGGCGGCCGGACCACCGACACCGCGCCGGTGAAGTCGACCGACATCATCCTCAACGGCGACAGCACGACGACGCCGAAGCAGGACGGCCTCGCGACCCTGGTCGCGCAACAGAAGGCGGCCGACCTGGGCTCCGCCGGGCTCGGCCGGCTCCAGCTCGGCGCGACCAGCGCCGGCAACACGTTCCAGCTGTCGGAGGACCAAGCCGACACCACCGGCGAGACGCGCGCGAATTTCGGGTTCCGCCTCGTTTCGGCGACCGCCACCGGCGCGATCACGGCCGCCGCGACGAACACCGCCACGCCCGCGACGGTGACCGGGCTCGATCATGCGCCTGCAGCCGGAGAGAGCTTCCGCGTCACGGTCAATCTCGCCGACGGCAGCCAGAAATCCTTCGACCTCACGGCGTCCGCATCCGTCCCGGCGGGTTCGACCACCGCGTTCGGCCTGTTCGGATCGCCTGCCGCCGCCGCCGCCGGGCTGAACGCTTTCGCCGCAACGCAGGGCGGCACCGTCGCCAGCGTCCAGAGCGGCAACACACCGGCCCTGAACGCGACCTTCGGCGGCGGCGCCTATGCGGCCTACGACATCGGCCTGTCGGGCCAGCCCAAGGTCGGCGACAGCATCACGATCGAGCTGGCGCTGCACGACGGCACCAAGACCAGCGTGACGCTCACCGCGGCGGCGAGCGGCACCACGGCCACGACCGGCACCTTCGCCATCGGCGCCGACGCGGCAACCACCGCGGCCAACATGAAGACGGCGCTGGCCACCGCTTTGGGGGCGGCCGCCGCCGGCCCGCTCTCGGCCAGCTCGACCACCCGCGCCGCGGAGGACTTCTTCTCGGCCTCGACCGCCTCCGGCCAGACGCCCAAGCGCATCGATACGTCCGGCGCGACGCCGACCTACAAGGACGCCGCCTCGACCAACACCGTGATCTGGTACCAGGGCGACGCCGCGAGCACCGATCCGCGCGCCACCGCCTCGGTCCGTGCCGGCGCCAATCTCGACGTCCCGGTCGGCGCGCGCGCCAACGAGGTGCCGATCCAGAAGGCGCTCGCGGGCTTCGCCGCGCTCGCCGTCGACGGCATGGCCGATCCGAGCGGCAGCACCGTCACAGGCCGGTACGCGGCCCTGACGAGCCGGACCTCCACCCTCCTGGGCAAGGCCTCGGACGATCCGAGCCTCGAATCGATCGCCGTCGATTTCGGCCTGGCCGCCAGCACCCTGACCTCGGCAAAATCCCAGAACGCGGCGACGCGGCTGACGCTGCAGAACACCGTCGACGGCGTCGAGAGCGCGCCGATCGAGGAGGTCGCCTCCAAGCTGCTGGAGATGCAGAACCGGCTCCAGGCGAGCTACCAGATCACCTCGTCGCTCTCGAAGCTGTCGCTGGTGAACTACATGAGCTGACGCCGGCGCAGCGGGACGGATTGATCGTCCTCGATCCGGCGGGCTATCCTGCTTCGACATGGCGCGGGCACCCGCCCGCTCACCATCGGATCGCGCACGCCCCCGCATGGCCCGACGCGCTGGGCAGGGGACGTGCGGGCCGATCGAACCGCCCAGGGGCCGCGATGCGTGAACAGGGAAGGCCGGCGGCGGGGCAGGGCCTCATCATGCGATCGCATCGCATCGCCGGCGTCATCCTGATCGCCGCGATCGGGCTGTCGCCGTGCGAGGCCCGCGAATGGGAGAAGGCGCCGCCCAAGGCGACGTCTCAGCCGTGCCCGGGATACGGCAGCGGTTTCGTGCGTGCACCGGGCAGCGCGACCTGCATGCGCCTGTCGGGCCGCGTCCGCGCCGGAGCCGACCTGAGCGCCGGCCGCAAGGTCGCCGTCGCCCCGATGGCGGCGGGGCGCTTCGCGATCGACACCCGCACCGAATTCGATCTCGGGCCGGTCCGCACCTTCGTCCGGATCGGCAACGGACGGCCGTGACAGATCTACAGGGTGCGTGAGAACGAGAGCGGCTCGCTGGCGTTGCCGCGGCCGTAGGGGGAGGGCGCCCGCGACGGCTGGCCGTAGACGCTCGGGGTGTTGGCGCGGCCGAGGTCGGCGGCGAGCGACTTGATCAGCCCCTCGGAGACCGTCCGCGCCGTGCCGAGCACCGCCTGGTTGGCCTCGACGGCCTGCGCGAAGCGACGATGGGCGCCCTTCAGCAATTCGACGCCCGCCGGCGCGAAGCGCGCCAGCGCGACCGCGTTGGCCTTGGCCACCTCGAGCCCCTGAAGGTAGGCGCCTGCCAGGGCCGCCTTGGCCTCCGCCTCGGCCAGACCCTCGCGCAGGCGGCCGACGCGGACATGGCCGGTCTCGGCGGTGAGCACGGATTCCAGCGCCTGCATGGTGGACATCACCTCGGCGACGAGGGCGTCGGCGCCGGCACGGTCGGAGACGCGGAAGGCGGGATTAAGCGGCATGGGCCGCCCCCGCGCCGGCAGCGGCGCCGCCCTGCATCTTCATCATCTCGGAAAACACCTGGTTGGCGATGCCGACGCCGCCGCTCTTCATGATCTGGCCGGCATATTCCTTGGTCAGCATCGAGCGGTAGACGCCGCCGCCGGTGCCGTTCTCCCCGAGGGGCCCGTCGGTCCCCTCCGACTGGGTCAGCCGGTCGAGGGACGATTCCAGGAACATCGACTCGAAGTCGTTTGCGGTCTTGCGCGCCTTCTTCGTGGCGGCCTCCGTCGAGGCCTGGGCGGTCTTCGAGGTGGTGTCGGCCACGGCGCCGGTGATGGCCTTGCCGACGCCGATGGCGGCGGAGACCGCGAAGGTTGCGAGCGGTAGCATCGTCTAGTGTCTCCGGAGCTTGGGGGAGGGGGGCATCACATCAGCTCGATGTCGGCCTGCAGCGCGCCCGCGGCCTTGATCGCCTGCAGGATCGAGATCAGGTCGCGCGGGCCGACGCCGAGGGCGTTGAGGCCGTCGACGAGGTCGCGCAGGGTCACGCCCTCCTTGACCAGGGCGAGCTTGTTGCCGTCGCCGGTGTCGACCTTCACGCCGGTGCGCGGCACCACCGTGGTGCGCCCGTTCGAGAGCGGGGCCGGCTGGCTCACCTGCGGCTGCTCGGTGATCGTGACGGTGAGGTTGCCCTGGGCGATCGCCACCGTGGAGACGCGCACGTCGCGGCCCATCACGATGATGCCCGAGCGCTCGTCGACCACCACCCGGGCGGTCTGGTCCGGCTCGACCTTGAGCTGCTCGATCTCGGTGATCAGGCGGATCATGTTGCCGTTGTACTTGGCCGGGATCTGGATCGTGACCGTGGCCGGGTCGGTCGGCTCGGCGGTGTCGGAGCCCATGAAGTCGTTGATCGCGGCGGCGATCCGCTTCGAGGTGGTGAAGTCGGGGTTGCGCAGCGACAGCCGCAGCGAGCGGGCGTCGGTGAGCTTGAACGCGATCTCGCGCTCGATGTTGGCGCCGTTGGCGATGCGCCCGTTGGTGGGCACGCCGCGGGTGATCTTGGCGGCATCGCCCTCCGCCGAGAAGCCGGCGATGGCGACGGAGCCCTGCGCCAGCGCGTAGACCTCGCCGTCGGCGCCGAGCAGCGGCGTCACCAGCAGAGTGCCGCCCTGGAGCGACTTCGCGTCGCCGAGCGACGAGACGGTGACGTCGATGCGGGTGCCCTGCGCCGCGAAGGGCGGCAGGCTCGCCGTCACCATCACCGCGGCGAGGTTCTGCGTGCGCATCGTCGCGCCGCGGGTGTTGACGCCGAGGCGCTCCAGCATCGCCTGCAGCGACTGCTTGGTGAAGGGGATGTTGTTCAGGGTGTCGCCGGTGCCGTTGAGCCCGACGACGATGCCGTAGCCGACGAGCTGGTTTGCGCGGACCCCCTCAATCTGCGCGAGGTCCTTCACCCGCGACAGCGCCATCGCCGCCGTGCCGCCGAGCACGAGCAGGGCGGCCGCCAGGACGAGGCGCAGGAGATCGCAGATCTGGGCGTGGCGCTGGGGCATGCCGGGCTTTTCGGGGTTGCGGACCCGCACTCTCCTGCCAGCGCCGTGCCAGGTGGCCGAAAAGTGCAACCCGCTGAAAACGCTGGCCTCTCTTCGGACGCGGCGCCTTCGGGACCGATCGTGAGCCGCGCGTTCCCTGCCGACCCGGCAGCTTCTGCCGGGGCTTTTACCGCTCGTTAACCGTGTCGAACCGACACTCGGCACGGGCCCCTCCGGCCCGTCGGGAGCGATCGAAGCGATGCGTGTCGAGAATCGTCCGGGACCTCTCGGGACGACCTCCGTCGGAGGCACGCGCAAGGCCGAGTCCGGCCCGAGCTTCCAGGTCGGCTCCGGGCCGGGTGCCCAGCGCACCGCCGGCACGGGCGCGACGACCACGCTCGCCGGCCTCGATGCGATGCTGATGCTGCAGGGCGAGCCGGACACCCCGCACGAGCGTCGCCGCCGCTCGGCGCGGCGCGGTCACGACCTGCTCGACGGCCTCGACCGGCTGAAGGCCTCCCTCCTGTCCGGCCGCGTCGCCACCCACGAGCTGCTGGTCATCGCCGGGCGCCTCTCCGAGCGCGCCGAGACCTGCGGCGATCCCCGCCTCGACGGCCTGATCGCCGACATCGAGCTGCGCGCCGCCGTCGAGCTGGCCAAGGTCGAAGCCGCGCGCGGCGTCTGACGCAAACCATCGGGGCTCGCGTCGAGCGCAAGACGCGACCCGACCGCGGCGCAGCACCGCGCGTTCGCTCCGGCGCGACCTGCGAACCGGTGACGCCCAGGGTTGACCGCAGGATGGACCCATGGCTCATACCGTCGTCGGCACCCCTGACTCCGTAGCTCAGCTGGATAGAGCAGCCGCCTTCTAAGCGGCAGGTCGTTGGTTCGAGCCCAACCGGGGTCGCCACCACTCCGTACGGCCGCAGACGGCGCGAGACGCTGTCGGCATCGGCACCCGATCATCGTCCGGTTCTTCGATTCGGCATCGCGTCGCCTGCCGCCTCTGCCCCGCACCGCATCGTCGACCAGGGCATCTCCGATACCCCCTTCGGACGATCGGGACCGTTGCAAGGGTTCCGCGTGAGGAAGCCCTGCGGGACTTCGCGATCAATTGCAGGATCGACAATCATCAAAAATTAAGACAAGTCCGCCGCGATTGCGTTACTTGGGTCTCGTCAACTCAGTTCCGACTTGGAGGCACCAATGATCCCTTATCGCGTGAGCGTGCTGGCACCCAACGCCGACGACGACCGAAGCCATAAGGTGATGGTGTTCGGCACCTATGCCGACACCGATGGCGAGGCCTTGCGGACCGTGTCCGGCGCGATGCCGGACGGGTGGCGGGTGGATCGCATTGCCGGTCTTCTGTCTCGGGCCGAGGTCGAACAGCTGCGCCTCGCTCACGGCGAGGTCCGCGAAGTCTCGTCCTTCACCATCGATGGCTTGCTGACGCCCGAGGATGCGCTCTATGCCAGCCAGGAGCGTTCGCGGCCCGAAGCGCCGTGAGTGCCCGGTGAGCCGGATGGCGGGCTCATCGCGGGGCGAACACGGTGATGTTGCTGTTGAGCTGATACGTTCCGGTCGGCGGCGTGTTCACGAAGCGCAGGTAGATCGGGCTCTCGCCGAGGATCGCGCCGAAGGACGGCGTGACCGGCATGGGAAAGCACTTGGCGAGGGCCGCGTCGGCCGCCTCCTGATAGTGCCGCTGCGCCTCGGCATCGCCCTTGAGCTGGCGCGCGATGATGCGCGGCGTGCCGCGGATCGCCCCCGTCTTGTCGAGGCCGAAGCGGTAGGCGAGGAGCGAGCCGTCCGTGCCCGCCGGCACCGTCCAGCACGTCGCGAGGGCGGACCGCATGTCCGCCCAGTTGTTGGCTCGCGCTCGCGCTTCGGGTTCCGCCCCGGCCGGCCCGGCGATGCTGCAGAGCACCGCCGCGGCGGCGGCGAGACGGGCGGGGACCTTTCGCATCGGCGAGCGCTCCTGTGGGAAAGGCGCCCCTTCGCGCCATCCGCGTCAACGTGCCGAAGGCCGCTCGGGCTTCACGTCCGTCGCGTTCCGCGCGCCTCACCGCTTTCCCCCTCGGATCAGCCGGAGACCGCCCATGCCCGGCGGCAGGTCGGGCGGACCCGCCCGGTCGAGGTCCGGAAAGTGGGCCTGGCACCTTGGCACGTACTGGTTGCCCCTTCGCGCGCCCGGTCGTTCCCGCCAGGGGCAATCGAGGGCGATGCGCTCCAGCACGTCCGCCAGCGAGGTCTCCGGGCCGAACTTCGCCGCAAGGCGCGCGAGCCGGTAGCTCCTGCTCCGGTGCGGGCACAGGGTGCAGGCCACCCGGACGACGATGAAGGGGTAGGCCGCGAGGCATGGGACCTCTGGCCGTCTCGGTGGCACCGCATCGACTCCCTGGCTCAACCCACGGTGAGAACGAACAAGGAACGAGGCATGCCACCGTTGGTTCGGTCAAGCTCGCTCCCGACATGCCTCCGGAATCTGTCCCGGGCTTGGCCGCAGGGCGGGGCGGCGACCGGGTGGCGAACTGGTCCGGCGGATGCTTAGAGACCCGCCCGCCACCGCAGGGATGCCGATGCACTGGCCCGCCGCCTACGCCGACTTCAACGTCTTCCGTCGCCGCCGGAGGCCCGAGCTGCGCTGCGCCGTCCGGCAGGATCGTCCGGTCCCGCGCTTCATCGACGGCGCGATCTGGGAGTTCAGCGGCACGGTGGTGGGCGAGCGGCCGCCGGCCGGCTTCCAGTCGCTGGAGGCCCATGAGGCGATGCTTTCGGCCGGCTACTACCTGTTCCGGTCGCCCGGCGCGCGGAACTGATGGCGGCCCTTCACACCGCGCCCACCTCCTCGAGATCGAGCGTGAGGGTGGCCCGCATGACGACCTTGCCGTTCTGATCCCGGACGATGGCGAGGTAGTCCTGTCGGTCCGAGACGGCGTCGAGCAGCTGGGCCACCCGCCGCATCACCTGAACCAGCCGCGCCTGCGCGGCCGCGATGTCGGGGAGGTCGAAGCCCTGCGTGTCGCGGACGAAGTTCGTTCCGTCGTGAAGGTCGATGTAGAACAGCGGCATCGCGCGCACCTGCCGTCGGCAAGCCCGCTCCGTACTACGCAGGGGGTGGCGTCCGGTACGGATACGTGGTCGCAGGTCGCACCCGGACCGTGGCGTCGTCGGCCGCGGTGAAACCTCCGCAGGATGCTTCGCATCGCGTGCACGGGAGCCGCTTGGCTGATAGGGTGCGCGCCATGGATGATGCACGCCTCGAAGAGGCTCGCGCCCGGCTCCTCACGGTCTCGTCGCTGCCCGACCTGGTGGCCGCCCTGCGGGACACCGCCCGTACGATCGCCGGCGCCGACGGCATCTCGGTGGTGCTGCGGGACGGCGAGTTCTGCCACTACGTCGCCGAGGACGCGATCCGACCGCTGTGGAAGGGGCGCCGCTTCCGGCTGCAGGACTGCATCTCCGGCTGGGTCATGCTGAACAAGCGCCCGGCCGTCGTTCCCTACATCGAAGGCGATCGTCGCCTGCCCGTCGAAGCGTATCTGGCGACGGCGATGTGCAGCCTGGTGATGATCCCGATCGGCGTGCCGGAGCCCGTGGCGGCGCTCGGCGCCTACTGGAGCGCCTGGGTCGAGCCCGACGACGCCACGGTCTCGCGCCTGCAATCGCTCGCCGACATGGCGACGGCAGCCCTCGCGCGCATGCGCCCGGTGGCAGGCGGCGCCCTCCTGGAGCCAGCACTCAGCGCCTGAGCAGGCCCGCCCGCATCGGCGTCCCGACGCGTCGCGCAGGATCGAAGCCATGGGCTGCCGGGACGATCCCCGAAGAACGCCCGCGCTGTGCCGGAACGTCGCACCCCGACCCTGGGTTAGCAAACGCGTGGTTCACGCCGAAACCAGGGAGAAACGCCATGAAAATCCTCACGCTGGCTCTCGCCGGCACGCTGATGCTCGGGTCCGCCGCCATCGCGGCGGAGGGCGGCTCGGGCACCACCAAGTCCGGGACCATGAACAGCACCGGCCCGAACGACGCCGGTGCCGGGTCGTCCCCGGGGGCGGCCGGAAGCGGCCCGACCACGGGCGACAAGAGCCGCTCCGGAACGTCCAACAGCACCGGCGCCAACGATGCCGGGGCCGGCTCGACGCCCGGCGCATCCGGGAAGGGCACCGCCGCACCGACCCGCTGAGCCGCGGTCGACCTGAATCGGGTGCCGGGCTCCAGCCCCGGCATCCGCCTGCGATGAGACGCGCCGCCGGTGCGGACTCGACGAACGGTCGAACCTTCGCCACCCCCGCGTGCGATCGTGAAAGCCCGATCCGCCCCGCGGAAGACCGGCCGGCGCGGTGGGCGCCGGGGAACGCACCGCAGCAGCCGACGTTCTAGCCGGGAAGCGCGGCTGTTCGCGCCCGGGTTCTCTTAGAATGTCTACGCCCAACCCCGGTCCGAGGAGCCCGTCGTCGGAGGACGGCTCGGTCGTCTGGATCCTGATGCTGGGATCGGCGCTGATCGCCCTCGTGGCGGCGCAGACCCGGAAAGGCACGCCGGCGGTCCAGCCCGCGGCCGAGCGGGTGGTCGAGCGGCGTCCGCCGCAGCGGGTGGCGCCGAGCGGGCAGGCGGGAGCGCGCTCGCATTCCGGCCGGGCGGCCCAGCGCATCGCCGAGACCCAGCCCGAGCGCGGCCGCGCCGCGACCAACCCGACCGAGATCACCGCCGCCGGCTGGAAGGACGTCGCCGTGCGCACCTTCCTCGAGTTCAACAAGGACCGGGTCCTGTCGGTGGCGGCGGGCGTCACCTTCTACACCCTGCTCTCTCTGTTTCCGGCGGTTGCGGCGCTCGTCTCCTGCTACGGCCTGTTCGCCGACGTGAACGTGATCAACGATCACCTCGCCAGCCTCCAGGGCGTGCTGCCGTCCGGGGCGATCGAGATCATCGGCGACCAGGTCAAGCGCATCGCCGCCAAGGGCGGCGGCACCCTCGGGCTGACGTTCTTCACCAGCCTGGTGCTGTCGCTGTGGAGCGCCAACGCCGCGATGAAGGCGATGTTCGACGCGCTCAACGTCGTCTACGAGGAGGAGGAGAAGCGCAGCTTCGTCATGCTGAACCTGCGCTCGCTCACCTTCACCGTCGGCGCCCTGGTGTTCACGATCTTCGCACTCGCCTCGATCGTGGTGCTGCCGGTGGTGTTCAACTTCATCGGCATCAGCGCCGGCGCCTGGTACGTCGCGGCCCTGCGCTGGCCGGCCCTGGTCCTCGTGCTGCTCGGTGGCCTGTCGCTGCTCTACCGCTACGGCCCAAGCCGCGAGCGCGCGCGCTGGCGCTGGGTCGGCGTCGGCAGCGTGGTCGCCGGCCTGCTCTGGCTCGTCGCCTCGCTGCTGTTCTCCTGGTACGTGGCGAGCTTCGGCAACTACAACGAGACCTACGGGTCGCTCGGCGCGGTGATCGGCTTCATGACCTGGATCTGGATCTCCTCGACGATCGTGCTGCTCGGCGGCGAGATCAACGCCGAGATCGAGCATCAGACCGGGCACGACACCACGACGGGCGCGGCGCTCCCGCTCGGCGAGCGCGAGGCGCGCATGGCGGACACCGTCGGCGCGGCGGCGTGACGGGCTCGCAGCGTCAGCCCTCCGGCCCCATATCGGGCGGATCATGCATGCGGAGGACGCGATGAGCGGATCGGACACGATGTCGGCGCCGGAGACCCGGACCGAGGCCGAGTGGCGAGCGGTTCTCTCGCCCGAGCAGTATCGGGTGCTGCGCGAGCACGGCACCGAGCGCGCCGGAACGAGCTGCCTGCTGGCCGAGAAGCGTCCCGGCACCTTCACCTGCGCCGGCTGCGGCACGCCGCTCTTCGTCAACGAGACCAAGTTCGAGTCCGGCACCGGCTGGCCGAGCTTCTTCGAGCCGCTGCCCGGCGCGGTGGAGACCCGGGTCGACCGCAGCCACTGGATGGTACGCACCGAGGCGCATTGCGCGCGCTGCAAGGGGCATCTCGGCCACGTCTTCGACGACGGCCCGGCGCCGACCGGCCTTCGATACTGCATGAACGGAGCATCCCTGGCGTTCACGCCGAAGGAGCCCGGGCCGGACTCGGTTTGAGGCAGGATAGTAAACGCTATCCAAGGTCCTGCGCCGCCGCGGTCTTGATTTCGGCGGCTTTTTGCTTAGTCCCTGAGTGATCGATGGGCAGCGAAGGCCCTGTCCGAAGCGGACGTGACGCGTGCGCCGCCAGGATCGACCCGCGGGACGGCCTCGCGCTCTGCGTGTGGCGCGGCCTTTCCAGCGGTCTTCGTCGCACGGAGCAGAACGGGCCGAACGGCCGGCGGTCACCGACCGCCGGAGCGTCCTTGAGCGGAGGTTGAGTATGAGCGTCGTCCGGCGGTTTCTCGTGGCACCGGCCCTGGTGCGTCTGATCCGCAAGGAGCGCGGCGGCGCCCGTATCACCGAAGGCTACTTCGCGCCGCAGGGCGGGCGGACCTCGTTCGTCCGGGTCGACGGGCAGCAATGCCATCTCGTCCTGATCACCAAGGATGCGGAGGGCGCCTCCGCCGAGGAGCGCACGGACGTGCCCCGCGCGCACGGCGACGCGCTGCTCGACGTCTGCTCCGGCAAGGCCGCCTACGACCGTACGGCGGTGTCGCTCGGGACGAAGGAGGCGGTGATCGACCGCTACGTCAGCCCGGGCAGCCTGGATCTCGTCACCGTCACCTTCGACGAGGCCGGCGAGGCGTCGGCCTTCACCGCGCCGACCTGGTTCGGTCGCGACGTGACCGAGGATGCCGCCTATGACCGCCAGGCGCTGGCGCTCCAGGGCATTCCCTCCACCGGCGAGATCGGCCTGAGCAACGCCGCCCTCGATGCCGTCCTCGACCTGATCGAGCCGCGCTTCGGCTTCGGCCGCTACGGTGCCAACACGCGCTCGGGCGAGAAGCCCGCCGAGAAGGACGGCGTCGTCGACGCGCTGCGCCGGATCGCGGGCACCGGTGCGCCGGCCGCCGCTCCGGTGGCCGCCGCCGTCGCCGCGGCTCCCGTCGTCGAGGCGCCGCCGCCCGCGCCGGAACCGGCCGCAGCCGAGCCGACGCCGGAGCCTGCAGCCGTCCACGCACCGGAGCCGGAAGCCGCCGAGACGCCGCCTCAGGATGCGCGGATCGACGACGTGATCGAGAGCCTGTCCCAGGCCCTCGGCGCCGCGATCCAGCAGCCGCAGGAGCCCGCCTCCGACGATCCGGCCTCGACCTTCGAACGGTGGACCGTCCGCCCCCGGCGCACGCAGCAGACCTGAGCGTCTGCCGCTTCGGACGCCGACGTCACCGACCTTCGAGGACCGCCGTTGCCCCCGCAGCGGCGGTCCTTCGCGTTCGGCGGGCGACCTCAGTTGCGGATGATCACGCTGGCGCCGCCATGGCTGCGGGCGAGGCCGAACAGCCGGCTGGCATGGCCGGGCGCGAGGCGGATGCAGCCGTGGCTGGCGCGCCGTCCGAGATGGCCCACCGCGTAGGTGCCGTGGATCGCGTAGCCGCCCCGGAAGAACATCGCGTGCGGCATCGGCGAGCCGTGATACTTGTGCGAGCGCCACATCGGTGCCATCAGCCCGACCCGGAAGTTGCCGTTCGGGGTGACGTAGCCGTTCCGTGCGGTCGAGACCGGCCAATCGTGCGAGAGCGCCCCGTCGACGTAGACGCGCATGCGTTGGCGCGACTGGTCGATCTGGGCGACGATGCCGGCGCTCGCGGGAACGACGAGGGCCAGGCTCAGGAGACCGCTCGCGGCGGTGAGGACGGCACGGACGAGGGGCACGACGAAGCTCCGGTGCTCGGAAAGGTCGGCCGACGGACGCGGACGTCCGGCGTCGACTTCGACGCGACCGCGATGACTTCAGTGCCCACTGTACTCTGCCGCGAAAAGACCGTTTTTCCTGTAGGAACAGGTTTTTGTCACACCTTCGGCGTGTCGAAATACTCAGCCGCCGTTGAGGCCCGAAGCCAACTTCGCTAGCCTCCGGCCAAATGGGAGGGTGCACGGCAAGCGTGCACGGGCGAGATCATGGCGCAGGCGATGCACGGTTCGACGAACGTAGCGGTGACCGAGAAGGCGATACGCCCGGATCCCTGGTACAAGGTGCTCTACATCCAGGTGCTGATCGCGATCGCGCTCGGCATCCTGCTCGGCTACCTCAGCCCCGATTGGGGCAAGTCGATGAAGTGGCTCGGCGACGGCTTCATCGCCCTGATCAAGATGATGATCGCGCCGATCATCTTCTGCACCATCGTGCACGGCATCGCCTCGATCGGCGACCTGAAGAAGGTCGGCCGCGTCGGCCTCAAGGCGCTGATCTATTTCGAGGTCGTCTCGAGCTTCGCGCTGCTGATCGGCATCATCGTCGGCGAGGTGGTCCGGCCGGGCGCAGGCTTCGGCGCCGACCTGTCCAAGCTCGATGCCAAGGCGGTCGAGGGCTACGCCAGCAAGGCGGCCGCCGACTCCACCGTCGCGCACATCCTCGGCCTGATCCCGAAGAGCTTCTTCGACGCGATGGCGACCGGCGACCTGCTCCAGGTGCTGCTGATCTCGATCCTCACCGGCTGCGTGCTGACCGGGATGGGCGCCAAGGGCGAGGCGATCACCCACGGCATCGACGCGGCCGGCCAGGTGTTCTTCCGCATCATCGGGCTGATCGTGAAGCTCGCTCCCATCGGCGCGTTCGGCGCGATGGCCTTCACGGTGGGCCAGTACGGCATCGGCAAGGTCATCGACCTCGCCTGGCTGGTCGGCACCTTCTACACCACCTCGCTGCTGTTCATCTTCGTGGTGCTCGGCGGGATCGCAGCCTTCTGCGGCTTCTCGATCTTCAAGTTCCTCGCCTACATCAAGGACGAGCTCCTGATCGTCCTCGGCACCTCCTCGTCGGAGACGGTGCTGCCGCACATGATGACCAAGATGAAGCGCCTCGGCGCCTCGGATTCTGTCGTCGGCCTCGTGATCCCGACGGGCTACTCGTTCAATCTCGACGGCACCAACATCTACATGACGCTCACGACGCTGTTCCTGGCGCAGGCGGTGGGCGCGGACCTGACCTTCGGGCAGTACGCGACGATCTTCCTCGTCGCGATGCTGACCTCGAAGGGCGCCTCGGGCGTCACCGGCGCGGGCTTCATCACCCTGGCGGCGACGCTGGCCGCGATCCCGGGCACCCCGGTGCCGGTGGCGGCGATGACGCTGGTGCTCGGCGTCGACAAGTTCATGTCCGAGTGCCGCGCGCTGACCAACCTGATCGGCAACGGCGTCGCGACCGTGGTCGTCTCCCGCTGGGAGGGCGAGCTCGACAAGGCCAAGCTCAACCAGGTGATGGCGCACCCCGTGTCGATCGGCACGCACATCTCCGACGAGACGCCCGAGCCGATGACGGTCGAGAGCGGTCCGCGCGCGCCGAAGGTCGCCGCCGCGGAGTGAGCGCATCGCATACCGGGGCGGCCCACCGCCTCGGCATCGATCTCGGAGGCACCAAGACCGCCGGCATCGTCCTCGATGCCGGCGGTCGCGTTCTGGCCGAGGCCCGCCTTCCGACACCCCGGAACGATTACGCCGGCACGGTGCGGACGATCGCGGACCTCGTCGCCAGGCTGGAGGCGGAGGCGGGCGGCACCTGCACGGTCGGCGTCGGGATGCCGGGCGCGATCTCGCCGGCCACCGGCCTCGTGAAGAACGCGAACTCGCACTGGCTCAATGGGCAACGGTTCGGTGCCGACCTCGAGACCGCGCTCGGGCGGTCCGTCCGCATCGAGAACGACGCGAACTGCCTCGCCGTGTCCGAGGCGGTCGACGGCGCAGGCGCCGGGGCGAGCCTGGTCTGGGCGGTGATCCTCGGGACCGGCGTCGGATCGGGCATCGCCTGGGATCGGCGCCCGCTCGCCGGCCGCGGCCGCATCGCCGGGGAATGGGGCCACAACCCGCTGCCGCGGCCCGGCGACGACGAGCGGCCCGGCCCGGCCTGCTATTGCGGACGTCGCGGCTGCATCGAAACCTGGGTGTCGGGGCCGGGCCTCGCGGCCGACCACGCCCGCCGCACCGGGATCGCAGTTTCGGCCGAGGCGGTGGTTGAGGCGATGCGCGAGGGCGACGTCGTCGCGAAAGCGACCTTCGCCGCCTATCTCGACCGGCTCGGCCGCAGCGTCGCGCACGTGGTCAACATCCTCGATCCCGACGTCGTTGTGATCGGCGGCGGGCTCTCGCGGGTCTCGGAACTGATCGCCGGCCTGCCGGCGGCGACCGCACCGCACGTCTTCTCGGACCGCTTCAACACGCCGATCCGCGAGAGCCTGCATGGCGACGCCTCGGGCGTGCGCGGTGCAGCTTGGCTGTGGAACGCCGGATAGCCCGGCGCTCGCCCGCGACGCGCGAAAAGGCACTTGTCACCGGCCGCGATCGGACATAAAGATATCTTTATGTCTAACGATCGCGCCAGCCCGACGGCACCGGTCTCCTTCCCCGACGCGCTGGGCGTGTTGCGGGCGGCGGCGGAGGAGACGCGCCTGCGTATTCTGGCGCTGCTGTCCGAGGGCGAGCTCTCGGTCTCCGACCTTACCGACATCCTCGGCCAGTCCCAGCCGCGGATCTCGCGCCATCTCAAGCTCCTGGTCGAAGCCGGGCTGATCGAGCGCCACCGCGAGGGGGCATGGGCGTTCTTCCGGCTCGCGGAGACCCGCGCCGGCCTGGTCGACCCGCTGATCGCCGGCCTGTCGCGCGACGGCGCGCCGTTGTCCGAGGATCGCGCTCGCCTCGACGCGGTCCGCAGCCAGCGGGCGGAAACCGCAAAGAGCTTCTTCGCGCGGCTGGCACCGAAATGGGACGAGCTACGCTCGCTCCACGTGCCCGAGGCCACCGTCGAGGCGGCGGTGCTGGCGGCTTTGGGCAATCGTCCGGTCCGCAGCCTGATCGATCTCGGGACCGGCACCGGGCGGATGCTCGGGCTGCTGGCGCCGCTCGCCGGCCGGGCGACCGGGCTCGATTCGAGCCACGCCATGCTCTCGGTCGCGCGCGCCAACCTGGAACGGATGGGGTTGGCGCGGGTCGACCTGCGCCAGGGCGACATCCACGCCCCGCCCTTCGCCCGCGGCAGCTTCGACCTCGTGGTGGTGCATCAGGTGCTGCATTATCTCGACGAGCCGGCGCGGGCGCTGCGCGAGGCCGCCCGCCTCGTCGCGCCGGGCGGCCGCCTGCTGGTGGTCGACTTCGCCCCGCACGACCTCGAGTTCCTGCGCGAGTCGCAGGCCCACCGCCGTCTCGGCTTCGCCGCCGATCAGGTCTCGGGCTGGCTGTCCGAGGCCGGGCTCGACACCGTGGTGACCCGCGACCTTGCGCCGACCGAGCAGGCCCAGCTCACCGTCACCCTCTGGCTCGCGGCGGACGGCCGTGTCGCCCCCGAAGCCACCCAGCCCGAACGCGCCGTCGCCTGAGGCGGCCGACGCCCTTCCACGATCGTCTGAACCGAACGACATTGAGGACGAAGCCCATGCCGAACGCCAACCGCCACCGCGCCAGCCGCGACGGGTACCACCCGATCCGCGTCTCGATCGAGTTCTTCCCGCCGAAGACCGAGGAGATGGAGAAGATCCTGTGGTCCTCGATCGAGCGGCTGGCGCCGCTTGGGCCGAAATTCGTCTCGGTGACCTACGGGGCCGGCGGCTCGACCCGCGAGCGCACCCACAACACCGTGGCCCGCATGGTGACCGAGACCGGCCTCAAGCCGGCCGCCCACCTGACCTGCGTGGACGCGACCCGCGACGAGATCGACGCGGTGGTGCAGTCCTACTGGGATGCCGGCGTGCGCCACATCGTGGCGCTGCGCGGCGATCCCGCCGAGGGCGTCGGCCACGCCTATCGCCCGCATCCCGGCGGCTACGCGCAGACCTCGGACCTCGTCGCCGGCATCAAGCGCATCGGCGACTTCAAGGTCTCGGTCTCGGCCTATCCCGAGAAGCACCCCGAGGCCGCCTCGCTCGACGCCGACATCGACGCGCTGAAGGCCAAGGTCGACGCCGGCGCCGACCAGGCGATCACGCAGTTCTTCTTCGAGAACGACGTCTACCTGCGCTACGTCGACAAGGTGCGCGCCGCCGGCATCGACATCCCGATCATCCCCGGCATCCTGCCGGTGCAGAACTTCAAGCAGGCCGCCAACTTCGCCCGCCGCACCGGGGCCTCGGTGCCGTATTGGCTGGCGGCGCGCTTCGACGGGCTCGAGGGCGACGTCGAGACCCGGCGGCTGGTGGCGGCGGCGGTGGCGGCCGAGCAGGTGCTCGACCTCGTCGACGAGGGCGTCAACGACTTCCACTTCTACTCGATGAACCGCTCCGACCTCGTCTACGCGATCTGCCACCTGCTCGGCCTGCGCGCCCAGGCACCGAAGGTGGCGACGGCGAAGGCGGCCTGATCGATCGACCTCCCGTCATCCCGGGGCGCCGCGGGCGCGCCCGGGATCCAGACGCGCGAACCTTGCCGACAAGTCTTTGACGGCAGCCGAAACCGGCCTTCCGGACCCGTTGCGGTTCTGGATCCCGGGCTCCGCTGCGCGGCCCCGGAATGACGAGTGACACATCCATGACCGACCTTCGTCCCGTCGACGGCACCGAGATCGAAGCCGCCCTGCGCCAGCGCGCGCGGGAGAAGATCCTCGTCCTCGACGGGGCGATGGGCACCGTGATCCAGCGCCTCGGCTACGGCGAGGCCGACTTCCGCGGCGAGCGCTTCAAGGACCACGCCCACGACCAGAAGGGCAACAACGACCTGCTGATCCTGACGCAGCCCGATGCGATCCGGCAGATCCACCTCGACTACTTCCTCGCCGGCGCCGACGTCTGCGAGACCAACACCTTCTCCGGCACCACGATCGCGCAAGCCGATTACGGCATGGAATCGGTGATCCACGAGCTGAACGCGCAGGGCGCGCGCCTCGCCCGCGAGGCCGCCAAGCTCGCTGAGGAGCAGGACGGCCGCCGCCGGTTCGTCGCCGGCGCCGTCGGCCCGACCAACCGCACGCTCTCGATCTCGCCGGACGTGAACAACCCCGGCTACCGCGCCGTGACCTTCGATCAGGTCAAGCAGGCCTATGCCGAGCAGGTCCGCGGCCTGATGGACGGCGGCGCCGAGCTGATCCTGATCGAGACGATCTTCGACACGCTGAACGCCAAGGCGGCGATCGCCGCCACCTGGCAGGTGTTCGACGAGCGCGGCGTCACCCTGCCGATCCAGATCTCCGGCACGATCACCGACCTGTCCGGGCGCACCCTGTCGGGCCAGACCCCCGAGGCGTTCTGGAACGCGCTGCGCCATTGCCGGCCGCTGACCTTCGGCCTCAACTGCGCGCTGGGCGCCCGCGAGATGCGCGGCCACATTTCGGAGCTGTCCCGCGTCTGCGACACGCTGGTCTGCGCCTACCCGAATGCCGGCCTGCCCAACGAGTTCGGCCTCTACGACGAGAGCCCGGAGGCGATGGCCAAGCTCGTCGCCGAGTTCGCCGAGGGCGGCATCGTCAACATGGTCGGCGGCTGCTGCGGCACCACGCCGGACCACATCCGCGCCATCTCCGAGGCCGTCGCCGGCAAGACGCCGCGGGTAATCCCCGAGATCGCGCCGCTGATGCGCCTGTCCGGCTTGGAGCCGTTCACGCTGACGAAGGAGATCCCCTTCGTGAACGTCGGCGAGCGCACCAACGTCACCGGCTCGGCCAAGTTCAGGAAGCTCGTCACCGCCGGCGACTACGCCGCCGCCCTCGACGTCGCCCGCGACCAGGTCGCGGCCGGGGCCAGCATCATCGACGTCAACATGGACGAGGGCCTGCTCGATTCCGAGAAGGCGATGGTCGAGTTCCTCAACCTGGTCGCCGCCGAGCCCGACATCGCCCGCGTGCCGGTGATGGTCGATTCCTCGAAGTTCCACGTCATCGAAGCCGGCCTGAAGTGCATCCAGGGCAAGGCGATCGTGAACTCGATCTCGATGAAGGAGGGCATCGAGAAGTTCGTTCACGACGCGAAGGTGTGCCGCTCCTACGGCGCGGCCGTGGTGGTGATGGCCTTCGACGAGGACGGCCAGGCCGACACGCTCAAGCGCAAAGTCGAGATCTGCACCCGGGCCTACAAGGTGCTGACCGAGGAGGTCGGCTTCCCGCCCGAGGACATCATCTTCGATCCGAACGTGTTCGCGGTCGCGACCGGCATCGAGGAGCACAACGGCTACGGCGTCGCCTTCATCGAGGCGACCCGCATCATCCGCGAGACGCTGCCCCACGCCCACATCTCGGGCGGCATCTCGAACCTGAGCTTCGCCTTCCGCGGCAACGAGCCGGTGCGCGAGGCGATGCACGCGGTGTTCCTGTACCACGCGATCAAGGTCGGCATGGACATGGGCATCGTCAACGCGGGCCAGCTCGCGGTCTACGACCAGCTGCCGGCGGAGCTGCGCGAGCTGTGCGAGGACGTGGTCCTGAACCGGCGCGACGACGCCACCGATCGCCTTCTGGAGGCGGCCGAGCGCTTCAAGAGCGGCGCCTCGGCCCAGGCCAAGACCGCGGACCTGACCTGGCGCGAGGGCACCGTCGAGAAGCGCATCGAGCACGCGCTGGTCAACGGCATCACCGAGTACATCCTCGCCGACACCGAGGAGGCCCGCCAGGGCGTGGCGCGGCCGCTCCACGTCATCGAGGGCCCGCTCATGGCCGGCATGAACGTGGTCGGCGACCTGTTCGGCTCGGGCAAGATGTTCCTGCCGCAGGTGGTGAAGTCCGCCCGCGTGATGAAGCAGGCGGTGGCCTACCTCGAGCCGTACATGGAGGCGGAAAAGCTCGCCAACGGCGGCGACGGGCAGCGCCGCGCCGCCGGCAAGGTGTTGATGGCCACCGTGAAGGGCGACGTCCACGACATCGGCAAGAACATCGTCGGCGTGGTCCTGGCCTGCAACAACTATGAGATCATCGACCTCGGCGTGATGGTGCCGGCGACCAAGATCCTCGAGGTCGCCAAGCGCGAGAACGTCGACATCGTCGGCCTCTCCGGGCTGATCACGCCGTCGCTGGACGAGATGGTGCACGTCGCCGCCGAGATGGAGCGCGAGGGCTTCGACGTGCCGCTGCTGATCGGCGGCGCCACCACCAGCCGCGTCCACACCGCGGTGAAGATCCACCCGTCCTACCAGCGCGGGCAGGCGATCTACGTCACCGATGCCAGCCGCGCGGTCGGCGTGGTCTCGAGCCTGATCTCGAAGGAGACCCGCGGCGGGGTGATCGAGAAGGTGCAGGCGGAATACGCCAAGGTCGCCGATGCCCACGCTCGCTCGGAGCTCGACAAGCAGCGCCTGCCGCTGGCCAAGGCCCGCGCCAACGCGTTCAAGATCGACTGGACCGATTACGCGCCGAAGAAGCCGAGCTTCACCGGGACTCGCGTCTACGGCTCGTACGAGGTGGCCGACCTCGTGCCCTACATCGACTGGACGCCGTTCCTGCAGACCTACGAGTTCAAGGGCCGCTACCCCGCGATCTTCGAGGACCCGAACCAGGGCCCGGCGGCCAAGGCCCTGTTCGAGGATGCGCAGGCGATGCTCAAGCAGATCGTCGCCGAGCGCTGGTTCAACCCGAAGGCGATCCTCGGCTTCTGGCCGGCCAACGCGGTCGGCGACGACATCCGCCTCTACACCGGCGAGAGCCGCTCCGAGACGCTGGCGACCTTCCACGGCCTGCGCCAGCAGCTGTCGAAGCGCGACGGGCGGCCGAACACGTGCCTGTCGGACTTCGTGGCGCCTGCCGAGACCGGGATCGCCGACTACGTCGGCGGCTTCGTCGTCACGGCGGGCCTGGAAGAGGTGCGGATCGCCGAGAAGTTCGAGCGCGCCAACGACGACTACCGCTCGATCCTGGTCAAGGCGCTCGCCGACCGCATCGCCGAGGCGTTTGCCGAGCGCATGCACGAGCGCGTGCGGCGCGAGTTCTGGGGCTACGCGGCGGACGAGACCTACACGCCGGAAGAGCTGGTGCGCGAGGAATACGACGGCATCCGCCCGGCCCCGGGCTACCCGTCGCAGCCCGATCACACCGAGAAGGTCACGCTGTTCGACCTGCTCCAGGCCGAGCGCCGCATCGGCGTGAAGCTCACCGAATCCTACGCGATGTGGCCGGGCTCGTCGGTCTCAGGGCTCTACATTGCCCACCCGAAGGCGCACTACTTCGGCGTCGCCAAGGTGGAGCGCGACCAGGTCGAGGACTACGCGATGCGCAAGGGCATGGACCTGCACGCCGTGGAGCGCTGGCTCGGGCCGATCCTCAACTACGATCCGGCGCGGTACCTGGCGGTGGCGGCGGAGTAGGCCGCCTCGACTTTGCGGCTCCGGCCTCCCGATCTATCCTCGTGACGGACATCGGGAGGTCGGCATGTCGAACATCGCGAAGATCATCCGATCGGACGGGGAGGAGGCGGTACAATTGCCGCCCGGTTTCCAGTTCGAGGGCGACACGGTGCGGATCCGACGCGACGGCGAGGCGGTCATCCTCGAACCGATCGTGAATGAGTGGGCTTGGCTCGAAGCGATCGCCGTCAAGCTCGACCCTGACGTCCTCGATGCCATCCTGGAAGCCACGGATGTAGATGTGCCGCAGCAAGACCGCCCGGCGCTCGACGAACTCTGATGCTCTATCTGCTTGATACCAATGTCGTAGTGGCTTTGCTGAAGCAACGACAACCGGTTTGGGAGCGGTTGCGAGCACATCGGCGGCGCGATTTCGGCGTTTCGGCGATCGTTTCGCACGAGTTGTTCTTCGGCGCCTATCATGGTGATCGCCAAGACGAAACGCTCGCCGGGATCGATGCCCTGCGCTTCCCCGTGATCGATTTCACCGTCGCCGACGCCCGCAAGGCCGGCGAGATCCGTGCGGTCCTCGCCGCGGCCGGAACGCCGATCGGCCCCTACGACGTCCTGATCGCCGGGCAGGCACTCGCGCGCGACGTGACGCTCGTCACCCGCAACGTCCGCGAATTCTCGCGCGTCCCCGGCCTGCGGGTCGAGGATTGGGAAGGCGGCGGCGCATAAGCCGGCGCCTGTGTCCCGGCGGAGCTTGACCGGGCGGCCGTCGCGGCTTCAATGCCCGTGCGGGTCGTCCGCGGGTCGGTTGCGTGGAGACGGGTATGAAGCGGCTGGCGTTTGTCATCGCCGTCGCGACGGGCCTCGCGGTCACCGGATGCACCGGGTTTTCCCACATCTCCAAGACCTATGTCAGCCTGACGCCCCAGGTCGTGACGATCTCCTGCAACGACCCGTACGAGGTCTACGACCAGCGCCAGCAACGACGGATGCTGATCGTCTCGAACGCGGTACGCGAGTTCACCGGCTGCGGCATCGGCGACCGCTATGCCGACCGCGACCCCGGCGAGACGCGGGCGGCGCGCTTCCGCCTGGCGGCGCGGACCTACCTCGACGAGACGGTGCGCGAGGATTGCAGGATCACCGGCGAGACGGTGTTCACCGACCTGCAGACCGAGTTCGTCTACGCCTGCGGCGCCCCGATCGAGCCGCGCACCGCGAAGGTGCCGCGCCTGCCCGGGCGCACCAATCCCGGCATCGGGCTGCGTTGAGCCGCTATCGCTTGGCGGGCTGCGGGAAGCTGCGCTCGGCGGCGTCGCCCGAGGCGGCGAGCAACGTGCGGGCGAAGGCGCGCGCCTCCGCCCGGCTCAGGCTGAGGATGGCGGTGACCGGCTTGCCGTCGAGGTCGGGCAGCCCAAGCTCGAGGCGCACGCCGTCGCCCGCCGCCGCCGCGGACAGGCTCCAGCCGCGTTCGCCCGCGGGGCCCGGTTCCTGCTCCGGATCGCTCATCGTCGTGCATTCCCGTTCGGTCGCCGTCCTGCATGACCGATCGCGCCCGCGGAGGCCAGAGCCGGCGCCGGGCTTTATCGAGGCGGCCGCCCGGTCCGGCGGTTGACGAAGCCCTCCGGGGATGATGTCTGCGCGGCCGACCGCGCCTCGCCGGGGCGCCGCTTCCAAGGCCGAGAGACATGTCCGAGATCTGGTTCCGCACGGGCGAGGCGACGGTGCTCGCCGCCGAGGGGCAATACACCGACGCGATGCCCGAGGTGCTGATCGGCTCGACGCGGGGCCCGGTCGGCCAGGCCTTCGCCGGCATGATGGGCCAGGTGCAGGGCCACACCCGGATGTTCGTGGTGCGCGACCTCAACCAGCTCGTGCGCCCGGCGACGATGATGACCACGAAGGTCACGATCCACACCGCGGAATACGCCGAGCTTCTCGGCGGCGTGGTTCAGGCCGCAACCGGCGACGCGATCGTCGATTGCGTGATCGAGGGCATCCTGCCCAAGGACGGCTTGGACGAGCTGTGCATGATCATCATGATCTGGCTCGACGAGCGCTGCGGCGCCGATCCGAACGTGGACCGCAAGGACCTCTACCGCACCAACTACGAGGCGACGAAGCTCGCCATCGGCCGCGCCATGCGGGGCGAGCCGACGATCGAGGAGCTGATCGCCAACCGCAAGACGGTGAAGCACTACGCGCTCGAGGACGTCGTCGAGTACTGAGGCGAACGCTCAGGCCGTCCTCCGCGCGCGTGCCAGGGAGGTGCGCGCGTAGAGGTCGACGACCCGGCAATCCAGGCCGGCGGCGGGCAGGATCAGGCGCTCGCCGGGATCGGTCAGGCGTCGCGTGATCCAGCCGCCCGCGTCGCGGATGGCGACCGTCACCGCGACGACCCACTGCTCGATCAGCAGGACGACGTCGCACATCGGCAGGGCCTGGTAGCCCGCCAACTTGATCGCGATCTTCCCGCGGTTCGAGCTCGAGGGCTTCCGGCGGTCGCTGGGGGAGATGATCTCGGCGGCGAGGTAGCAGGTCCCGGAAACGCTTCGGCCGGGCTCGACGTCGGATCGATCGATCACGGCGGCGTAGGGAACGTAGGCGTTCCCCTCGATCACCGGCCGCAGGTCGATCGCCGGGTTCTACAGGACCACCCGGTCCGAGCCGATCCGTTCGAGGCCCTCACTCAGCCGCCGGTCGAGGTTTCCGGCGATGATCTGATGATCGATGCTCGGCTGCGCCTGCATGACGAAACGCCCTTCGATGAGTTCCCATTTCTCCTCGTCGGGGCGGGACGCGACGAAGTCCCAGAAGCTTCGATGCGCGTCGAGGCGGGAAGCATCCGTCAGCAAGGCGGGCATGATAGGCTCCGTGCCGAGAACGTCTGCGAGAGATCGGCCCGACCGCACGACCGGTCAAGCGCATGTCAGCCCGGCGGGATGCGGCCGACCGAGCAGAGGGTGCGGATCGAGCCGGTGCTGTCGGTGTAGCAGCTCGCCGACCAGCCGTTCTGCTGGACGAACGACTTGCGCCGCTCCGAGAGCGCGGTGGCATGCGCCGTGGCGATGATGGCCTGGACCGCGCCGGCCGACTCGCCGACGAGCAGCTCGGAGGCGATCGACAGGTCGCGGAAGAAGGCGGCCGACGGCGTCGTCTCGCCGGAGCTCGCCTGGACGATCGGCTCGGCCCGGCAGGTCAGGTCGAGCTTGATCGCGCCGGGCACCCGGATGTCGATGCTGGGGCCGGCGCGGCGCCCGACCTTGCCGCCTGTGGCGGCGGCGATCCTCTGGGCGAGGCCGTCGCATTCGTCGGCGCGGGCAGCGGCGGGGATCAGCAGGAGGCAGGCGAGGGCGAAGCGAAGCATGGCCGCACCATACGCGCAGCCGGTCGGCTGTCGAGGCTCGGCGCGCGGCGCCCTCAATGGAAATCCCGGCTGCGATAGGTCCGCCGGTCGGTGGGAGCCCCGAAATCGTTGGTCTCGGGTGGCAGGCGCACGCCGCCGGCGCGAAGCTCGAGCAACTCCTCCGTCAGGTCGCGGAACCGCTCGGCGACGAGGTGGACCACGCCCTCGGCCCGCTGCACCCGGCCCTGCACCGCGAGGAAGCGGGCGTTCATCGCGGCGCGGCGGTTGGCCTCGAACACCTTCTTCCAGACGATGACGTTGGCGATGCCGGTCTCGTCCTCGAGGGTCAGGAACACCACGCCCTTGGCGGTGCCGGGCCGCTGCCGCGTCAGCACCAGCCCGGCCACGGTGACGCGACCGTTCTGGGGAAAGCCGGGATCGTGGTGCTCGCGGGCCGGGACGGCGCCGATCCGGGCGAGCCGGGCGCGGAAGAACGCGACCGGGTGGCCCTTCAGCGAGAGCCCGGTGGCGGAATAATCCTCGGCCACCTGCTCGGAAGCCGGCATCGGCGGCAGCGCCACGGTCGGCTCGTCGCGGAAGAGCCCGTCGTCGGCATGGAAGGCGAAGAGCGGCAACGGCGCCTCCAGCAGGTGCGCGCGCCGGCCGAGGGCTTCGTCCGGCACGGGCTTGGCGATGCGACCGCCCTCCAGCGTCCGCACCATCCACAGGGCCGCCCGCCGGTCGAGGTCGAGGGAGCGGAACGCGTCGGCCTCGGCCAGCCGCTCCAGCGCGTTGCGGGGCAGCGCCAAGGCCGCCTGCAGGCCCTCGATGCTGGCATAGCCGTTGGCCCGCAACGCCACGAGCCGGCGCATCGCAGCCTGCGGCAGCCCGGTGATCTGCCGCAGACCGATCCGCACCGCGAGCCGCTTCGGCACCCCGGGCGGGGGAGCCTCCGCGGTTGGCTCCAGGGTGCAGTCCCAGTCGCTGGCGTTGACGTCGGGCCCGCGCACCTCGACGCCGTGGGCGCGGGCGTCGCGCACCAGCTGCGCCGGCTGGTAGAAGCCCATCGGCTGCGAATTGAGGATCGCGGCCAGGAACACGTCCGGGTGCCGGCATTTCAGCCAGGCCGAGGCGTAGACCAGCAGCGCGAAGCTCGCCGCATGGCTCTCCGGGAAGCCGTAGGTGGAGAACCCGCGGATCTGCGCGAAGCAGCGCTCGGCGAAGTCCCTCGGGTAGCCCCGTCCGGTCATCCCGCCGATGAACTTCTGCTCGAAGCCGCCGATCGTGCCGACGTGCCGGAAGGTCGCCATCGCCCGGCGCAGGCCGTCGGCCTCGGCCGGGGTGAAGCCGGCCGCGGTGATCGCGATTTGCATGGCGTGCTCCTGGAACAGCGGCACGCCGAAGGTCTTTTCGAGGACCTTCTCCAACTCGTTAGCCGGCCCGTGATCGGGGTGGGGGGCCGGGTATTCCACCGGTTCGGCACCCGACCGCCGCCGCAGGTAGGGGTGCACCATGTCCCCCTGGATCGGGCCGGGGCGGACGATCGCGACCTGCACCACGAGGTCGTAGAATGCGTTCGGCTTCAGCCGCGGCAGCATCGACATCTGCGCCCGGCTTTCGACCTGGAACACGCCGACGGAATCGGCCTTCGACAGCATCGCGTAGACCTCCGGATCCTCCGGCGGCAGGTCGGCGAGGGTCGGGTAGTCGAGGCCGTAGTCGCGGGCCAGGAAATCGAGCCCGCGGCGGATGCAGGTGAGCATGCCGAGCGCCAGCACGTCGACCTTCATCAGGCCGACCACGTCGATGTCGTCCTTGTCCCATTCGATGAAGGTGCGGTCGGGCATCGCGGCGTTGCCGACCGGCACGGTCTCGTCGAGCCGCCCGCGGGTCAGAACGAACCCGCCGACATGCTGCGACAGGTGGCGCGGGAAGCCGATCAGCGAGACCGCGAGGTCCACCGCCTGCCGGATCGCCGGGTTTCCGGGATCGAGGCCGGCCTGGGCCACGTGCTTGTCCGGCAGATCCTTGCCCCACGACCCCCACACGGTCTCGGCGAGCGAGGCGGTGATGTCCTCGGTCAGCCCCAGCACCTTGCCGACCTCGCGGATGGCCGAGCGCGGGCGGTAGTGGATCACCGTCGAGCAGATCGCCGCGCGCTCGCGGCCGTACTTGCCATAGAGGTACTGGATCACCTCCTCGCGGCGCTCGTGCTCGAAGTCGACGTCGATGTCGGGCGGCTCGTCGCGGTTCTCGGAGATGAAGCGGGCGAACAGCAGGCGGATCTGGGTCGGGTCGACCGCGGTGATGCCGAGGCAGAAGCACACGGCGGAGTTGGCGGCCGAGCCGCGGCCCTGGCACAGGATGCCCCGGCCGCGCGCGAACTCCACGATGTCGCGGATGGTGAGGAAGTACTGCGCGTAGTGCATCTTCGCGATGAGGGCGAGCTCCCCATGAAGGGTCCTCTCGATGTCCTCGGGGACGCCGTCGGGGAAGCGCCAGCGCGCGCAGTCCCAGACCCGTTCCTCCAGGTAGTCCTGAGGCGTCCGGTTCGGCGGCACCGGCTCCTCGGGGTACTCGTAGCTCAGCATCCCGAGGGAGAAGCCGCAGGCCTCCGCGATCTCGACCGTGCGGGCGAGCGCCTCCGGATGGTCGGCGAACAGCCGCGCCATCTCCGACGGTGGCTTGAGATGGCGCTCGGCGTTGGCTTCCAGGCGGTAGCCGGCCTCCGCGAGGGTGCAGCCCTCGCGGATGCAGGCGATCACGTCCTGCAGCGGACGCCGGTCGGGATGGTGGTAGAGCGCGTCGGACACCGCGACCATCGGCGCGCCGAGGCGATGCCCGAGTTCGGCGAGGAGGCCGAGACGCCGGCGCTCGTCGCCGCGGTGGCGGTGGCTGGCACCGAGCCAGACCCTTCCGGGGGCGGCGGCTGCCAGCGCCTCGACCCGGGCGGAGAAGGCCGCGGGCGGCACCAGCCGCCGGCCGGGGGGCATCGCGATGAAGACCTGGCCCTCGGCCGCCTCCAGCATCTCCGCGAAGGAGAAGCGGCATTCGCCCTTGCGCGCCCGCCGGTTGCCCGAGGACAGCAGCCGGCACAGGCGGCCGTAGCCCGCCCGATCCATCGGGTAGGTCACCGCCTCGAACCCGTCCTCGGTGACGAGCCGCACCCCCGGCAGGAACGGGATGTTCCAGATGTCCTTCGCGCCCGGTCGCTCCGGCTTCACCCGCGCCGCCGCATAGGCGCGGACCACCCCGGCGAGGGTGTTGCGGTCGGCGATGCCGATGGCGCGGAGCCCGTAGGCGATCGCCTGCTCGACGTATTCCTGCGGATGCGAGGCGCCGCGCAGGAACGAGAAGTTGGTCGAGACGGCCAGTTCCGCGTAAGCCGCCGCCGTCACGCGAACAGCCCGTGCACGAACCAGGCGGCCGGCCGGTCGGCCAGGTTCGGGCCGTCGCGGTAGAGCCAGAGCCGGCGGCCGGATTCGCACTCGACGACGTAGTAGTCGCGCGGGACGCCGGACTCGCGCCACCATTCGGGCTCGATCCGTTCCGGCCCTTCCGAATGCGCGATCCGATGGAGGCGGGAGCGCCAGCGGAAGCGGCGCGGCGGCCCCTCCGGCACCAGGGCGATCACATCCTCGGCCGCCTCGCCGCGGTCGAACAGCACCAGCGGCCGGGGACCGATGCCGGCATCGGGATCGGGCCAGTGCAGGACGACGCGCTCGATGCGCCAAGGTTCGGTGCGCCAAGGTTCGGTGTGCCAAGGGGCGATGCGGTCGGCGCGCTCGGGCACGTGGCTCGCACGGGGGCTCAGGCGGATCACGGGTCGGCCGAAGCGCTGGCGCAGGGCGTCGGCGAGGCCGGCGGTCCGGTCGTCCTGAGGGGCGGGGCCGGTGGCGAGGGTAGCCTGGCGGCCGGGCATCGGGCCGGTGGCGGACACGTCCAGGCGGACCGTCTCGAAGCCGAAGCCGGCATCCAGGCCAGAGCCGAGCCGGTCGAGCCGAAGCTGCAGCAGGCGCGCGACATGGTCGGGGCTGCGGCTCGGCTCGGACAGGCCGAGGTCGAGGGCGCGCACCACGTCGTCGACCCGGTGCAGCGACAGGCGAAAGCCGCGGGCGCCGAGCCCGTCCGCCTCGAGGCGCGGCGCGATCTCGGCCATCAGCCGCCGCACCGTGGCGACGATGATCTCCTGGCTGCCGATCGGATCGAGGAAGCCGCGGGCGGCGCCGTAGCGCACGGGCTCCGTGACCGGGACGAGCGGCTCCGGCCGGCACCCGGCCGCCTGGTCGAGGCGAACGAGCAGCGCCGCGCCGAAGCGGCGGGCCAGCGGCGGGCGCGGCGCGTCGAGGACGGCGCCGATCCTGCGCAGGCCGAGCCGCTTCAGGGCGACGGCGACGGCTGGCTCGCAGCGCAGGGCCTCGACGGGGAGGGGCCTCAGGGCCTGCTCGGTCCTCTCCGATGGGACGCACATGGTCTCGCCGCGCCCGTATCGCGCGAGGGCGAAGGCCGCGCCGGGCGTGTCGGCGAGCGCGATCCGTGCCGGGATCCCGGATCGCGCGAGGCGCGCGGCGAGGTCCGCGACCAGATCGGCTTCGCCGCCCAGGAGGTGGGCCGCCCCCGTGACGTCGAGGTACAGGCCGTCGCAGGCCTCGGCCGGGCCGAAGGGGACGACGCACGGCGTGTAGCGCTGCGCCCAGAGGCAGAGCCTGGCGAACGCCGCCGCGTCGGCGGCCGGATCGGCCGGGTAGACGTGGAGCGGGGTCGAGATCCGCGCCCGCACGCGGCCCAGCGGCTCGCCGCGTCGCAGGCCGAGGGCGGCTGCGGCGGGGTTCACGGCGGTGAGCCGCAGGCCGCCGGCCCCGGCGGCGGCGATCACCAGGGGGACGCCGTCATCCGGCGCGGCTCCCGCGCGCATCAGGCGCGCGACGGGCCAGTCCGTCAGGCAGATCGAAACGATGCGCGGCATGATCCCACTCCAGGAGCCAGTCGCCCGGCCGGCCGTTGCGGCAGCGGTCGAGCCGTGCGCGCCAACGGGGACGCAGGGTGCAGCCGAACCGGTCGCGCGCCGCGCCGCCGGCCGCGATCCGCCAGCGCGTCGCCGCGCCGTTCGGCAAGTCGGCCCGGCCGGGCCGCAGGATGAGGAGCAGGGGCGGCGCGGTGCCGAAGGATCCGGCGGCCAGCTGCAGGCGCCGGCCCGGCTTCAGCGGAAGCCCATCCGCGACGAGCCCGGCCACCGCCGCGAGGTGCCCGGCGCGCAGCGTCTCCTCGAGGGCACCGAACACGGAGGCGTCGGCCTCGGCCTCCAGCAGCAGCAGGCGCCCCGGATCGAGCCCGAGCCCGGTGAGGCCGTGGCCGTAGGGGATGGGATGGCCGGGGGCGACGACGAGGAGGGCGTCGCCCGCCCCCCGCGCGAGATGGCGGGCGACCAGGGCCAGCACGAAACCGAGGGCCGAGGCTTCGTCGCCCGCGCCCTCCGGGGCGACCTCGTGCAGGAGGCCGAGGCCGAGGCCTCCGCCGGGAAGCCGCGCGTCGAGGTCGGCGACGCCCAACGGCAGCACGCCGCCCGCGCCGGGGCGCCGCTCCGCGTCGAGGCGGGCCCGCAATTCCGCGAGCCGTTCCGCCGTGGACGGTCCCTGCTCATCCGGCTCGTCACGCGACCGCTCCATCCCGTCCCAGCTCCGACATGACGTCAGATAGGAACAAAACAAGAACACTTTCAAACGGTTTCGCACCGCCCGAAAATAGTCCCGCCGGGGCAGCAGCTTGGCCTGTGGACGGGTGTGGAAGGGTGTGGAAGGGTGTGGATCGGCTCCATTTGAAGGCGGCCATGGCCAGGGTTGACCCCGGTGGCAGCCGGGCGGCAATGTCCCGCCGCCGCGCGATCCGGCGGCGGGGAATGTTCGACATGATCCTTCATCGCGCGCGCTTCGCCACGCTGATCGCCGGATGCCTCGTCCTCGCCGGCGGCGCGCAGGCCCAGCAGCCGGCGGCGCCGGGACTCGATGCGCCCGCCGCGTCCGCACCGGCCCGCCAGCGTGCGCGTCGGGCTCAGGCGCCGTCCCAGCCGATCATGGTCTACGACGCCCGCATCGAGGCCGGCGACCTGCGGATCTCGGGTTCGGTGCGCAAGGGCGGCGCCGTCGTCGTGATGGACGAGGACGTGTCGGTGATGGCCGATTCCCGCGGCCGCTTCCTGTTCCGTCTGCCCTACCGACCGGGCAGCTGCGTCGTATCGCTGAAGAGCAACGAGGACGAGCGCGAGGCCGTGATCGCCAACTGCGCCCCCGAGGGACAGGCCGGCGCCAAGGGCGAGACCGGGGTGCGCGGCGAGCCCGGCCCGCAGGGCGTGGCGGGGCTTCCCGGCCCGGCCGGACCGGCGGGCGAGGCCGGCCCGAAGGGCGAGACGGGTCCCAGAGGCGAGACGGGTCCTAAGGGCGAGACGGGTCCGAAAGGAGAGGCGGGCCCCAGAGGCGCGGCCGGCCCCCAGGGAGATGCGGGACAGAAGGGGGAGGCCGGCCCGGCGGGACCTGCCGCCGCCGCGCTCCCTGCCGCGGCCCCCGCAACGCCGTTCCGGGCGGTACGGAGCGAGACCTGCCCGGCCACCGGCTGCGAGATCGCCTGCGCGGGCGGCGAGGTCTTCGTCTCGGCCTACTGCCTCAAGGCCGGCACCCCGGTCTTCTCGCAAGGCACCGACGGGACGGCGACCGCCTCCTGCCCACCGGAAGCCGCCGGCATGGTCGGGTTCTGCGCGCGGATGTGACGGTCGCGTCACCGGATCGATCACGCGAGGCACGGCGCGCTCCCTCTTCCAGAGGGGCGGGGTGAGGGGCGTGACTTCTCCGCAAAGCTCACGCCCCTCAACCTGTCCTTCTCCTTATGGGAGATGGGACCCGCGCTTCGAACCGTCCGGTCGGTCGCGGAGGGGAAGGAGCCATCCGGGCCTCAGCCACGGCCGGAACGTACGGCGAGCCAGATCACGTGGCGGGCGCCACCCTTTCGGCCGTTGGCGCGGGTGGCGACCTCCTCGACGCTCAAGCCCGCATCGTGCAGGCGGCGGCCGAAGCTGCGGTCCGGCCCCGCGGACCAGACCGCGAGGATCCCGCCCGGACGCAGGGCGGCATAAGCGGCGCCGAGGCCGGCCGGATCGTAGAGCCGGTCGTTGGAGGCCCGCGTCAGGCCGTCCGGCCCGTTGTCGACGTCGAGCAGGATCGCGTCCCAGGCGGCCGGACGCTCGCCGATCGCGCCCGCCACGTCCACCTCGCGCAAGGTTACGCGGGGATCGTCGAGGATGCCGTCGAACACGCCGGCGAGGGGTCCGCGCGCCCAGGCGGCCACAGCGGGCACGAGCTCGGCCACCGTCACCGCCGCTCCGGGAGGCAGCGCACCGAGCGCGGCGCGCAGGGTGAAGCCCATGCCGAGCCCGCCGATCAGCACGTGCGGCGCCCTGCGCGATGCGATCCTGCCGCAGGCCAGGGTCGCCAGCGCCTCCTCCGAGCCGCTGAGCCGGCTGTTCATCAGCTCGTTCTGGCCGAGCATGATCGCGTACTCGGTGCCCCGCCGCCGCAGCCGCAGGGTGCCGCCGTCGCCGGGGATCGAAGCGGTGTCGAGGTTCTCCCAGGGGATCATGCGGCGCTCACGTCCTCTCGTCCGGCAAGCCACGCCGCCATCCCGGCCGCCGCCGCCCGACCGCTGCTGATCGCGCCCTGGAGCAGGTAGCCGCCGGTGGGCGCCTCCCAGTCGAGCATCTCGCCGGCCACGAACAGGCCCGGCCGCTTCCGAACCATGAAGCCCGCATCGAGCCCGTCGAAGCCGACACCGCCGGCGGTTGAGATCGCACGCTCGATCGGAGCCATCGCGTGCAGGCGCAACGGTGCGGCCTTGATCAGCCCGGCGAGCGCATCCGGGTCGGCCGGCAGCGCGACGCCCGCAGCCTCGCGCAGCACCCCTGCCGCCGCCGGCGACAGGCCGGCCCCCTTGCGCAGGCGGGTCGCCATCGATTCGCCGGGCCGCGGGTCTGACAGCCGGTCAGCGAGGGCGCTCGTGCTGAGGTCGGGACGCAGGTCGAGCACGAGGCGGGCGGCGCCCTTGCCTCCCGCGTCCTTCCCGCTCCTGTCCTGGCGCTCGATCATCGCGCGCAGGGCCCGCGACACCGCGTAGATCGCACCGCCCTCGATGCCGTCGGCGGTGATCAGCGCCTCCCCCCGCACGATCACGCCGTCGGCGGTCAACCCGATCCGCTTCAGGGGCTGCCCGGCGAAGCGCTCGCGGAAATGGTCCGACCACGCCACCGCGAAGCCCGCATTGGCCGGGCGCAGGGGCGCGACGGCGACGCCGAGATTCGCCAGCATCGGCACCCAGGCTCCGTCAGAGCCGAGGCGGGGCCAGCTCGCGCCGCCGAGCGCCAGCAGCACCGCCTTCGGCCTCGTCCAGCTCTTCCCCTCCGGCGTCTCGAACACCAGGGTGCCGTCCTCGACGGCCACGAGCCGGTGCCGGGTGCGGATACCGACGCCCGCGCCCTCGAGGCGGCGCAGCCAGGCCCGCAGAAGGGGCGAGGCCTTGAACGCCTTCGGGAACACCCGCCCGCTCGATCCGACGAAGGTCGGCTCCCCCAAGCCATCGCACCAGGCCCGCAACGCATCCGGCGGGAACGCCGCGATCGCCCCGGCCAGGCTGCCAGACGGGTGGTAGCGCCGCAGGAAGTCCGGGACGGGCTCGCTGTGGGTCAGGTTCAGGCCCCCGCGGCCGGCGAGCAGGAATTTCCGGCCGACCGACGGCATCCGGTCGTAGATCGCGACCCGGTGCCCGGCCGCGGCCAGCACCTCGGCCGCCGCCAGCCCGGCGGGGCCGCCGCCGACGACCGCGACCTCGTTCGGGGAGGCGTCGTCCTGCGCCACGTCGTCGTCTCGCATGTCCATCGCAGCGGAAGGCGTCCGATCGTCCCCGCTGTCAAGGCATGCCTGCATGGACCGGCATCGCTCGAGCCCGCCCTTGATTCGCCGCGTTCGGGTCTTTAACTGCCGCTCATCGGCTGCGGGCCCCTCTGGCGGGATGCTCTCTCAAGATGCTTCCGTGATGTCGGAGCCGATGCTTTCCTTGCAAAAGAAGCATCACGGTCCCGCTCATGGTCGATTTCCTGTACGTCGAGTGGCTCGGCAAGCCGATCTGGATGTGGCTCGGGTTCCACGCCCTTGTCGCCGCCCTGCTCGCCTTCGATCTCGGCCTGCTCCATCGCGACAAGGAGCACGAGATCGGCGTCAAGGAGAGCCTTCTCCTCACCGCCTTCTACTTCAGCCTCGGCCTCGCCTTCGGCGGCTGGATCTGGTGTTACCTCGGCGCGCAGCCCGCCCAGGAATACGTCACCGGGCTCGTGGTCGAGAAGTCGCTGTCGATGGACAACGTCTTCGTCATCGCGGTCATCCTGTCGGCGCTCGGCATCCCGCTCGCCGCCCAGCACAGGGTGCTGGTCTGGGGCATCCTCGCCGCGGTGCTGCTGCGCGGGCTGATGATCGGGCTCGGCGCCGCCCTGGTGCATCAGGCCGCCTGGGTGCTGTCGCTGTTTGCCGCCTTCCTGATCTATGCCGGCCTGAAGATGCTGTTCTCCAAGGAGGAGGACGCCGGCGACTTCCAGGATCACGCCGCCGTGCGGTGGCTCAGGGCGAAGCTGCGGATCACGCCCGAGCTTCACGGCCAGCATTTCCTGGTGCGGAAGACCGATGCCAGGACCGGCAAAACCGCCCTGTGGCTCACTCCGTTGGCGCTCGCCCTGGTGCTGGTGAACGGCGCCGACGTGATCTTCGCGGTCGACAGCGTGCCGGCGATCTTCGCGATCACGACCGACACCTTCGTGGTCTACACCTCGAACATCTTCGCGATTCTCGGCCTTCGCGCGCTCTACTTCGCGCTGGCGGCGATGGTCGATCGCTTCGCCTACCTCAAGACGGCGCTCGCCTTCATCCTGATCTTCATCGGCACGAAGATCGTCGTCGCCGACACCTTCGGCCTCGTCCACGTGCCGCCGTGGGTGTCGCTGGCGGTGACCGTGGTGCTGCTGACGATCGGCATCCTCTACAGCCTGTGGCGCACACGGGGCGAGGCGCATGCGGATGCGCGCGAAGCCGAGCTCCACGGCCGGGCCTGAGCCCGAGGGTCAGCCGCCCCGGCGGTAGACGCCGCTGAAGCTGACGTTCATGCTGCCGCAAACCATGTCGCGGCAGGCGGGCGCGAGGCTCGGGCAGGTGGGGTCCGCATCAGCCGACTCGAGGAATGGCACGCGCCCCTCCGACACGACCCGTGTGATTTGGAGCGGCCGGCCGAGATCCGGCAGGTTCGGACGGGTCGCAGCGGGCGCAGCCGAACTCATCGACGCCGTCCCGCCCGCATTCTGGGCCGAGGCCGGGGCGGCGAGGGCGGCCGGCAACGCGAGTCCGGCCGACATGGGAGGGAGGCGATCCGGCGATCGCGCCCTGACGGCCGTCTCAGCTTGGCCGCGACGCGATCAGGTCGCGCAGGGTGGTGATGGTGGAGGCGTCGGCGATGCCGTCGACCCGCGCCTGACGGAAATGGCGCTGGAACGCGGTGACGACGTCCCGCATGTGGCGATCGAATGTGCCCGTCACCGGCTGCTCGTAGCCGTAGAGCGCGAGCATCGCCTGCAGCGCCTCGATCGGCTGCCCGGCATCGCCTTCGGCGAAGAAGCGCCCGTCGCGCATCGGCACTTCCGGCACGTGATGGCCGACGCCGTCCGCCGCGAGCCGGCCCCAAGGGAAAGTCTCGCCCGGATCCTCCTTGCGGCCGGGCGCGACGTCGGAATGCGCCAGCACCCGGTCGGCCGGGATCGCCCAGCGCGAGACGATGTCGCGCGCGAGCGCTGTCACGGCGGCGATCTGCGCCTCCGGGTAGGGCGGCAGGCCGCCGGCATGGCCGGGATGGACGATCTCGATGCCGAGCGAGCGAGAGTTCACGTCGCGCTCGCCGCGCCAGGACGCCCGCCCCGCATGCCAGGCCCGGCGGCTCTCCGGCACCATCTGCCAGATCGCGCCGTCCTCCAGCACGACGTAATGGGCCGAGACCTCGGCGATCGGGTCGGCGAGCCGCTGCATAGCGGCGGCCGCGCTCGTCATGCCGGTGTAGTGCAGGATCAGCATGTCCGGCCGCGGGCCGAGGCGCTCGGCGTGGTTCGGCGAGGGCTGGATGCGGGTGGCGAGCGGACTGTCCGGTGTCATGGCGAACCGCCCTCCACCGCGGCGGCGCCTTCCGCGAGGATCCTGTCGTGGGCCGCGTTGATCGCGGCGAGGCGCTTGGTGGCGATCGCCACCGCCTCGGGCGGCAGGCCGCGGGCGATGGCGCGGTCGGGGTGGTTCTCGGCGACGAGCTGGCGGTGGCGCGCCTTCACCGCAGCCGGGTCGGCGCCGTGCTCGAGCCCGAGGACGAGGTAGGGGTCGTCGGCCAGCCGCACGTGCCGGGCGGCGATGCGGCGGAACGCGGCGTCGTCGAACCCGAAGATCTCGGCCACCGCGCGGAGATAGGCCTCCTCCGCCTGATGGATCGCGCCGTCGGCGGTGGCGATGTGGAACAGGCCGTCGAGGACGTCCTCGAGCAGCGACGGCTCGTCGTGGAAGGCGTTGGCGAGCTGCCGCGCATAGGCCTCGTAGCCGTTGGTCGTCCGCTTCGCGAGGTCGAACAGCCGGGTGACGCGGGCGCGCTCCGCCTCGCCGACCTGCACGACCTTGCCGAAGGCCTCGACCTCGGACGGGGTCACCACGCCGTCGGACTTCGCCATCTTGGCGGCGAGCGCGACGAGGCCGGTGGTGAAGACCACGTCGCGCGGCATCGGCCCGAACAGCGCACCCTCGCGGTCGACGAGGTAATGGCCGGCGAGGCCGCCGACGAGCCCGCCGAGCGGGCCGCCGATGGCGAGGCCGATCCCGGCCCCGCCGATCTTGCCCCAGATCCCCGAGCTCATCGGGACCCGGCGGGGATGTTTCGGAGATGCGGAACGGTCACCGGCAAGCCTCTTCGCGGTGCCGCCGGGGACCCTGACGGGATCCGGCGACGACAAGCCGCCGGGGATACAGGCTCGACCGGAAACGCGGAAGGGCCGGAGCGCTCGGCTCCGGCCCAGACCTGAAACGAAGAAAGGGCCGGAGCGCTCGGCTCCGGCCCTTCGACGTTCGGTCGGCGGCGGGGCCTCAGCGGCAGTACACGTCGCCGTAGGCGTCGCGGTAGGTGCCGTAGGGGCAGCGCGGCGCGGTGGAGGCGCCGACGATGGCGCCGCTCGCGCCGCCGATCGCGGCACCGGCGAGGGCGCCGAGACCGGCGCCGCCGAGGGCGCGGTCCTGCGGCGTGTTGCAGGCGCCGACCGAGAGGGCGAGGGTGCCTGCGAGGGCGACGGCGATGAGCTTCTTCATGAGTCCGTGACTCCCTTGTGCATCCGGTCCGGCATTTCGCCGTGGTGATAGTGCGGTCCGAGCTTAGCCTTATCGGCCATGAAATGCACTTGCCACGGCCAAGGTTCCGTCGAGATCGGCGACGGGCACCGGAAAGCTGGGCTCGGCCCGACCTCGTGCCGGCGACCGCGATGACTGGCCGCGCCGCGGTTCCCGTGGCCGGCCGCGCGCGAATGGGCCTCGGCACGGCGCATCGTGCGGGGTAAGAGCCTGCGGATGCGGGTTCCGCGAGGCCCGAGCCTCGTTCCTTCCGATCACCGCCTGAGAGAGGGTGCCATGCCGAGAGCCACCACGATCGTCCGCAAGGCCGCGGTCCGCCCCGACGCGGTCGTCGACACGATCAGCCTCGATCATGCCGGGCGCCAGGCGCAGCACGGACACCTCCACAGCGCCGGCGGCCTGCACATCGACCTCGCCCTGACCAAGGCCGCCGGGCTCGAGGACGGCGACGCCCTGCGCCTCGACGACGGCCGCCTGGTCGCGGTCAAGGCCGCCCCGGAGGCGCTGCTGGAGATCCGCGCCGAGAATCCGGCCCGCCTGATCCGCCTCGCCTGGCAGCTCGGCGGCAATCACGTCCCGGCCGAGATCGGCGCCGAGGTGCTCCACGTCCCGGCCTCGCCGGCCACGGCCGAGCTCGTCCGCGGCCAGGGCTGCACCGCGAGCCCGGTCGACCGCGCCTTCCGGCCCGAGCGCATGGCGCATGACCACAGCACCTGCGGCCACGACCATTCGCATGATCACCACGATCACGCGGCCCACGCCGATCGCGACCATGGCCACGACCACACGCACGCGGACGATCGTGGCCACGATCACCACGCGCACGATCCCGCGCCCCACGATCACGCGCCCCACGTGCATGGCCCCGGCTGCAGCCACGATCACTGACACGCCCCGCCGCCGACCGCGCCGGCCGACGACGCTTCACGGGATCGCAAGCCTCGCCTGCGATCCTGATACGGCGACGAGGGATCGAGGTCGGGACGTGAAACCAGCGCAAGCGCCGTCGACGTCGCTGCGCGACCGGATCGCGGGATCGGACCCGCTTCGGCGCGCCCTCCTCGCTTGTACGGCCGTGATGCTGGCGGCCGCGCTCGGCCTGCCGCAGGTTCTCGCGCTCCCGCCGACGATCACCAACTACTTTTTCGTCACCGACGCGTTGTGGCTCACCGGCATCGCCTTCATCCTCGCGCTGGGGGCGACCGTCACGATCCCGGAAGGCCTCGGGCGCTGGGTGCGCCTCGCGCAGGCGCCGGCACGCAGCATCGGGATCGTCGCGTTCCTCGTCGTGCTCGTTACGCTAATCGGAACGTTCGTCGTGTTCCACGGCGTTCCGTTGTCCTACGACGAGGTGATGGCCGACTTCGATGCGAAGGTGTTCCTCGGCGGGCACCCGATCGCGCCGATCGCGCCGGAATGGCGGCACAGCGTGCCGGCGCTGGCGACGAGCTTCGTGCTGCCGGTGCCGAATGATGCGGCCTGGGTCTCCGCCTACCTGCCGGTCAACGCGGTTTTCCGCGCGTCCTTCGCCCTGTTCGCATCGCCGACGCTCACCGGCCCGGTTCTCCTCGCGGTCGCCGTTCTCGCGCTCGCCGGGATCGCACGCCGCCTGTGGCCCGATCGGCCGGACGCCGCCCTCGTCGCGGTCTTGATGCTGGCCACGAGCCCGCAGGTGCTCATAGCGGCAATGACGCCCTACGCGATGACCGCGCATCTGGCGCTCAACCTCGTCTGGCTGCAGCTCTTCCTGCGCGGCGGACGCCTCGGGCATGGCGGCGCGATCGCGACCGGATTCCTCGCCTGCGGCCTGCATCAGGTGATCTTCCATCCGCTCTTCGCGCTGCCGTTCCTGGTCGGGCTCATCACCGGCCGGCGCTGGCGCCTCGCCGCCCTCTATCTCGCCGCCTATGCCGCCATCGGGGCCTTCTGGACGCTGTACTGGCACGGCCTCCTGGTCGCGACGGGCTACGCCGGGCAGGGCGAGGCGGTCGGCGGCGGCTTCATGGTCGAGCGCGTCGCCATGCTGCTGCGGGATTTCGAGTGGCGCGGCCTGGAGACCATGGCGATGAACGTCGTCCGCTTCGCCGCATGGCAGAGCCCGCTCCTCCTGCCGCTGACCGCTTTGGCCTGGCCGGCGATCCGTCGCGGCGAAGGTCTCGCCCGCCCGCTCGCGGCGGGCCTCTTCATCACGGTCGGAGCGATGTTCGTCCTGCTTCCCTACCAGGGGCACGGATGGGGCTACCGCTACCTCCACGGGCTGATCGGCAATGCGAGCCTGCTCGCGGCCCACGGGTGGATCCGCATCACCGGGACACCGGCCCCGCACCGGCGAAGCGTGGCCGCCGCCATCCTCGGCCTCGGCTGGATCGCTGCCGTGCTGATCCTGGTGCCCGGCCGCGCCCTCGAAGCGAACCGCTTCGCCGCACCCTATGCGAAAGCCGTCGAGGCCATCGCCCGGTCGCCGGCCGACATCGTCCTCGTCGACGATGCGAACCTCGTCTACGGCATGGATCTCGTCCGCAACGACCCGTACCTGCGTGAACGCCCGACCGTGCTTCTCCTGCGCCGGCTGTCGACGGAGAAGCTCGCCGAACTCTGCGCCACTCGGACGATCGCGCTGTTCGGACAGACCGAAGGCGCTCGGTTCGGCATCGCCCTCGCGCAGGAACTTACGGCGCCCGCGGTCCCGGCCATACCCTGCTCGGTGGCTGCCGTGCCCGTCCCCTAAAGGCGCGAGGCAGGCGCCGGCTCGCGTTCCGAGTGCCGCCGGTCGTCAAGGCGACGGCCCCCCGGGAAAGCCCCTTACGCCGTTTCGGGCGGGATCGTTAACCAAGGTGACCTAATTCCCGGTTCCCTTCGGAGTTGCCCATCCCGTGATCGAACGCACGCTCCTTCGCGACTTCATGGCGGCCTACCCCGCACAGCCGGCGACCGCGTTCTGGCGTGCGATCGAGATCGGCGCCCTTGTTCGGCACGGCCTGCCCGAGGGGACAGGCCTGGACTTCGGATGCGGCGACGGCATTCTGACGGACATCTTGCTTCGACATGCCGGCTCGCGGCCCCTGATCGGCATCGATATCGATCCGCTGGAGATCGCCGCCGCACGGCGATTCCCGTTCTACGAACGACTGCACCACAGCCCTGACGGATCGGTTCCGGAGCCGGACGGCAGCCTTGACTTCGCCCTCTCGAACTCGGTGCTGGAACACGTCGACGACCTCGATGCAGCCTTGGCCGAGATCGCGCGTGTCCTGAAACCCAAGGGACGCTTCTTATTCACGGTGCCGGCTCCGGCCTTTCGCGACCTTCTCGCCGGGAGCGTGCTTCCCGGTGCGGATCGCGAAACCTATCTGGCGACCCTCGACCGGCGGATCGCGCACCGAAGTTATCTGGATGGGCCGGCTTGGACGAAAACGTGCTCGGCCCACGGCCTCGATGTGGAAGCTTGCGAGACGTATCTCGAGGGCCGGCAGGTCCGACGCTGGGAGAACCTGTCGCGGATGACCGGTGGCCTGCTCTATACGATTCTGGGCGAACGTAGCCGGCCGATCGAGATCCAGCGCGACCTTGGACTGCGTGACCCGACACGACCCCGCCAGTGGCCGGCCCCGATCGCGAGCCTCCTCGGCAATATTGCGGCCTTCGGCATCGATCTCGCGCCGCCGCGTGACCAGCCGCTCGCTCCCGATGCAGCGGCATGCCTTCTCGTCTTCGGAACGCGGGCATAACAGGTCGGATCTACCCGGCCGGGTCCGCACGGTAGGAAGCGACCACCCGATCGAGGGACGATGCCAGCGACAGGCTGGACGCGTGGCACCCGAACCAGGCGGCCGTTGACAAGCGAAGCGTATGACCGGCCGCCGCGACGCGCAGGATCGCCTCGGCCAAGGCTTCGGGCGATGCGCTATCGGCGACGAACCCGTTGACGCCATCCTCCACCAGTTCCGTCGCAGCGTTGTCCGCTCCCCGGACGAGGATGCTCGGCGTGCCGAGGGCGGCTGCCTCGACCACTACGAGGCCGTATCCCTCCCGCTCGGACGGATGAATGAGGCAGAGCGCGCGCGCGAGATGTTCGGTCATCGTCTCGGCGGACACGAAGCCCGGCACGTCGATGCGATCCCCGAGACCCTCCCGATCGACAGCGTCGAGCACCTCGCCCCGTGCCGGTCCGTCGCCGAGGATGAGGGCACGCAGGTCCGGCCGCTCCGCGACGGCCAGGGCGAGCGCCGGGACGATCGCGGCAGCCCGCTTCTCAGGAATATGGCGGCCAGCGAACAGGACGACGGGATCCGCGCGGGACGGCTCCCGAGACGTCGGCAACTGCGCGCAGAGCCCACGAAGGATCTCCGGCCGAGCCCGCAGCCCCTGCGCCGTCAGGCGTCGCGCGACGAGGATGGAGAAGCAGAAGGCATTCTGGGGCAAGCGCAGGCAGAGTCCCTGAACGAGCCACCCGATGCGACCGCCCAGCCGGCCGAGGTAGCGCGTCCAATAGGAGAACGACCAGAATTCGAACCAATCCACCGATACGCGATAATGATGGATCGGCTGCAGGAGGCCGATGGCGAGTAAGGAGAAATACGGGAAAGACGCGGTATGGATCGCGTCGTAGCGTCGCCCGTGGCGGAGCAGATGCCATAAAACGCCGAGGCCGAAGACGATGGGCGGCAATACCCTGCGGTTGCCTCCGGCCCCGTAGAGAGCCATCCGCGGGCCGACCGCAACGACGTCCACGTTCGGGACCTGCGCAGTCTCCCCCTCGGGCCATTGACGCAGCGTGAGATAGGTGACGCGGTGCCCCGCCGCCGCCAGAGCGTCGCCGAGATTGCGGTACCAGCGCTCGGCGCCGCCGATCGTGTGCGGGTAGAGGCAATCGTAGACGAGGCACACGTGCCGCTTTGTCTGAGCGGCCGCCACGCGCCTAAGCCGCACGGCGCGAGCTACGCTTGCCGATCCGATCGGGATCAACCTCGTTCGAGGCGCCTTCGATCAAGTTGGAAGACTTGTCACGAGCGAGAAACGCCGCCTCGTTGCCACCGATGACGGCGAGGAGGAAGCCACCGAGCCCGGTCTGCGTTCCGACGACCAGCAGCGAGGTGCCGACGACGGCGGGCAGCATCGTTCCGATTGGGCCGTAGCCGTTGTGTGACCAATAGCCGACGACGCCGAGAAGGACTGCCAGCCCCGCAGCGAAGCAGGCGGTGCCCCCGGCGAGCATCGTCTCGAGGGACACCCAGCGCGACCACCGAACGAGCGAAGCCGCTGGCCGGCGATACCCGGCGCGCACCCCGTAGAGGTGCGTGGCCGCGGCCAGCAGCGCCGTGCTATGGCCGAGGCCGACGAGGGCGCCGGCGAGGATGACCCAGTAGTTGCCGAACAGGATCTGGGTCGGCTCCGCGACGAACAGGCTGATCCCAGCGGCCAGCAGGATGAGCAGGCCCGCGCCGCCCATCACGCCTGCCGGGACCGCGAACGCCCAGGTCGGGCTCAGCATCAGCAGGTAGCGCAGGTGGCGCCAGCCGTCGCGCCAGGGGCGCAGGTGCGGCGGGCGGCCGCGCACGTCGCGCGAGAGCGTGGCCGGCACCTCGGCGATGCGCTCGCCCTTCAGCGCCGCCTTGATCACCATCTCGCTGGCGAACTCCATGCCGCTGCCGCGCAGCGCCAAACGCTTGACGCAGCCCTTGGTCAGCGCCCGCAGGCCGCAATGCGCGTCGTCGACGCCGGTGCGGAACAGCAGGTTGAGGATGCCGGTGAGCACCGGGTTGCCGATGTAGTGGTTCTTCCACGGCATCGCGCCGGGCGCGATCCCGCCGCGGAAGCGCGAGCCCATGCACAGGTCGGCGCCTCCCTGCAGAGCCCCGACCATCGCGACGGAGTCGCGGAAATCGTAGGAGCCGTCGGCGTCGCCCATCACCAGGTAGCGCCCGCGCGCCGCCTGGAAGCCGCCGGCGAGGGCCGCGCCGTAGCCGCGCTCCGCGACCGGCACCACCCGCGCGCCGAGGCTTTCGGCCATAGCCTGGCTGCCGTCGGTACTGCCGTTGTCGGCGATGACGATCTCCCCGGCCAAGCCTTCGGCGGCGAGGGTTTCGAGGGCGGCGCGCGCGCTGGCGATCGCGGTCGGCAGGGCACGCACCTCGTCGAGGCACGGCATCACGATCGAGACGTCGATCGTGCCTGCCGCCGCGTCGGCGGCGATCTCCCGGTCCTGCCCGCCCCGGTCCTGCCCGCCCATGCCGCTTCCACCCGCGTCTCGCCCGGGCGGCAGGATGGTTTGCAAAGCGTTGCGATTCGGTTTCGGCGGCCGCTCAGGCGCTGACGAAGCGGCCCGACGCTCGCGCGGGTCGGGCATCGGCCTCGGCCAGCACCAGGATCGCGCGGCCGGGCAGCGGCACGATCGCGTCCGCCGCGTGCGCGGCGGCGTCCGGTGCGACCGCGCCGGTCGCGGCGGTGGTATCGAGGACCGTCTGCCACGGGCCGCCGATCACCGCGGCGAGGCGGAAGTCACAGGGCTCGGGATCGGCATTGATCAGGATCAGGATGCGGCCGTGATCGAGGTCGTTGCCGATCTGCATCCCGAAGGCGCGACGGCTCTCGTCGGCCCAGGCGTCGGAATTCATCTCCGCGCCGCAGGGCGAAAGCCAATGCACGTCGCGCAGGGTGCTCCCGGGGGCGATCGGCGTGCCGTCGAAGAACTGTCGACGGCGAAGGGCCGGCCTTTCCCGACGCAGGCGCGTGAGGTTCGAGACGAAGGCGCCGAGATCCGGGTCGGGATCGGTCGACCAGTCCATCCAGCTCGTCGGGTTGTCCTGGCAATAGGCGTTGTTGTTGCCGCGCTGCGTGCGCGAGCGCTCGTCGCCCATCAGCAGCATCGGCACGCCCTGCGCCAGCATCACGGTGGCGAGCAGGTTGCGCTTCTGGCGGGCGCGGGTGGCGAGGATCGCCGGGTCGTCGGTCGGCCCCTCGACGCCGTAGTTGCGCGAGACGTTGTGGCCGTGGCCGTCGCGGTTGTCCTCGCCGTTCTCGGCGTTGTGCTTCTCCTCGTAGGCGACCACGTCGGCGAGCGTGTAGCCGTCATGGGTCGCAGCGAAGTTGATGCTGGCGAGCGGCGAGCGGCCCGACGGCGCGAACACCTCGCGCGAGCCGGTCAGCCCCTGGGTCAGCTTGGCCAGCTGGCCGGCATCGCCGCGCCAGAAGCCGCGGGCGGCGTCGCGGAACTGGTCGTTCCACTCGCTCCAGCCGCGCGGATATCCGCCGAGGCGATAGCCGTTCTCGCCGAGGTCCCAGGGTTCGGCGATCATCTTCACCCGCGCCAGCACCGGATCCTGCGCCACCGCCTGGAAGAATGCGGCCTCGGCCGAGAATGCGGAGGGCGCCCGGCCAAGGCTGGTGGCGAGGTCGAAGCGGAAGCCGGCGATGCCGTAGGCGGTCGCCCAGTGGCGCAACGAATCCAGCACCATCTGCATCACCCGCGGGTGGGCGACGTCCAGGGTGTTGCCGCAGCCGGTGCAATCGACGTCGCGGCGGGGATTGTCGGGGTCGAGCTTGTAGTAGCTGGCGTTGTCGATGCCACGGAACGACAAGGTCGGCCCGGTATGGCCGGCTTCGGCGGTGTGGTTGTAGACCACGTCGAGGATCGTCTCGATGCCGGCGGCGTTCAGCTCGCGGATCGCCGCCTTCAGGCCGCCGAGGCCGCCGTCGCCGAGATAGCGCGGATCGGGCGCGAAATAGCCGAGCGGCGAGTAGCCCCAGAAGTTCACCAGCCCCTTGTCGACCAGGAAGCGATCGTCGGCGAAGGCCTGGATCGGCAGCAGCTCGAGCGCGGTGACGCCGAGCTTCCACAGGTGCTCGACGATCGCCGGATGGGCCAGCGCCGCGTAGGTGCCGCGCTCGGCCTCCGGCACGGCCGGATGGGTCATCGTCAGCGCCTTGACGTGCGCCTCGTAGATCACCGTCTCGGAGAGCGGGCGGCGGATCGGCTGCAGCGCGAGGTTCGGAACCTCCGGCGCGGTGACGACCGATTTCGGCATGTAGACCGCGCTGTCGCGCCGGTCGATCTGATCCTCGCGTTGCAACCCGCGGCGGTGACCGTACAGGGCGTCGTGCCAGCGGATCCGTCCGCGGATCTCGCGGGCATAAGGGTCGAGGACGAGCTTCGACGGATTGAAGCGGTGGCCGCGCGCCGGCTCCCACGGCCCGTGCACCCGGTAGCCGTAGAGCTGGCCCGGCAGGACGCCGCGGAGGTAGCCGTGCCAGATGTCGTCGCTGCGGCAGGGCAGGCGGATCGTGCGGCTCTCGTGGCGCTCGCCCGGCTCGAACAGGCAGAGATCGACCGCCGTCGCGTGCTCGGAGAAGAGCGCGAAGTTGACGCCGCGCCCGTCGAAATGGGCGCCAAGAGGCGCCGGCACGCCGTCGTCGACGGCGATCATGCGTGATTGCGACACTGGATGGTCCCCCCGGCCCGGAGCCGGTGTGGACGCATCCGCGATCCCGGATCAAGCCACCGGGCCGCATGGGGCGTGGAGAACGACGACGTCCGCCCCGAGATCACTCCGCCGCGGCGGCCGTCGTCGGCGGCTCGCGCTCGACGGTGCGGAAGTTCTCGAGCTCCGAGAGGAAATTGCGCGCCCACCAATCGACATCCTCGCGGGTCATGCGCTCGACCATCGGTTTCCAGCGCTCCAGGCGCTCGCTGCGCGGCATGTACAGGGCCGTCCGGATCGCCTCCGCGACCTCGAAGCGGTCGTAGGGGTTCACCATCAGCGCTTCGGGCAATTGCCGTGCCGCACCGGCGAATTTCGAGAGCACGAGCACGCCGGGATCGTCCTCGCTCTGGGCGACGACGTATTCCTTCGCCACGAGATTCATGCCGTCGCGCATCGGCGTCACGAGGCCGACGCGGGCGGCGCGATACAGCCCGGCCAGAACCGGCCGCGGATAGGCCTTGGTGACGTACTGGATCGGCGTCCAGGCCGGGTCGCCGAGCGCGCCGTTGATCTCGCCGACCGTCTCGTTGACGGTGCGCGAGAGCTGCTCGTATTCCGGCACCTCGCTGCGGGACTTCGGCGTGATCTGGATGTAGGTGACGTTGCCGCGCTGGTCGGGGTTCGAGGCGAAGAAGCGCTCCACCGCCTCCATCCGCTCGGGCACGCCCTTGGAATAGTCGAGCCGGTCGACGCCGATCAGCAGCTTGCGGGTGCGCAGGCCCGCCATCGTCTCGCGCACCACCTTGTTCGAGCCCGCCTTCTCCGCCGCGTCCTTGAAGCCGGCGACGTCGATGCCGATCGGGAAGCTGCGGATCCGGGTCCGGCGCCCGTCGACCATCAGCGAGCCGCCGCCGAGCGGGATCGCCCGCAGGGTGTCGATCAGGTTGCGGGACAGGTTCTGCACGTCCGGGTCGGTCTGCAGGCCGATCAGGTCGTAGTCGGCGATGGCGCGGAGCAGGTCGTTGCTCGCCGGCAGCGTGTTGAACACGTCGGCGGCCGGCCACGGGATGTGGTGGAAGTAGCCGATCGGGTTGGCGAGGCCGAGGCCGCGAAGCTCGGCGGCCATCGGCAGCAGGTGGTAGTCGTGGACCCAGATGATGTCGTCGGGCTCGACGAGCTTGGCGAGCGCCCGCGCAAAGATGCGGTTGACGCGGCAATAGCCGGCATAGTCCGAGCGCGAGAACGCCCCGAGACCGAGCCGGTAATGCATGATCGGCCACAGCGCCCGGTTGGCGAAGCCGGCGTAGTATTCCTTGTGATCCTGCGGCGAGAGGTCGACCACGGCGTACTGGACGCGGTCCCGATCGATCAGCGTCGGTTCCTCGGAGGGCTCCTCGCTGATGTTGCCGCTCCATCCGAACCAGAGACCTTCGTAGGCGGTGAAGGCCTCCTTCACGGCGACGGCGAGGCCGCCGGCGGCGACCGCCTTGCCGCCTTCTTCCGGAACCGCAACGCGGTTCGATACGATCACAAGGCGTGCCACTCAGGTGGGCTCCGGATCCTCAAGCGCGCCGGCGTGGAACGCGCAACGTCAACGTTTCTTGCCATCGTGAACGCGCGAGAGGTCGGCGCGATCCGTAGCGTTAGCCAAGCGCGAATGACTGCCGCGGGTCAAGCGATCGTTTGCGGCCGTCACGACGAAATCCGGGGCCTGTCCCCGCATCCGTCCCCGCCGCGCGGGGCGGCGGAGGCAGGAGCGAACCTTGGCCGATCGCCCCTGAACGGAGGCTGAGCCGCGGATGTGCCGTCGTCCCCGGAACCCCCGGACGTGGACGATGTTACTCAGGCGAACATCGCCCCGCTAAGACCCCGTGTTCGAAGGAGTCCCCTCATGGCCGCGTCCGAGATCCCCCACCCCGATCCGGCCAAGGCCGCAGCCAGCGAGCAAGCGGAGTGGCGCGGCCTGAAGGGCGACGTCGAGGGGTTGGCCGACGTCGCGGCCGAGCGCGGGCGCGGCCTGATGGATGCAGCTCGGGTTCAGGCGCAGACCTTCGTCGAGGGCCGCAAGAACGACGCCGCGCAGTCCGTCCACGATCTCGCCAAGACCCTGCGCGATTCGAGCAAGGACTTCGAGGATCGCCCGAACATCAAGGCGTTCTTCGACAGCGCCGCTGACGGCCTGAGCCAGCTCGGCGGCTCGATCGAGTCGCGCAGCTTTGCCGACTTCTACGGCGAGGCCGAGGCCTTCGCCCGCCGTGCACCGGTTGCGGTCGCGGTCGGAACGTTCGTCGCCGGCTTCATCGCCGCGCGCTTCATCAAGTCGTCGAGCCTGCCGCCGGAAGGCGACGCCCGCGACAGCTTCCGCGCGTGAGCGGCCCGGCCATGTCGACCGGATCGCAGACCCCACCCCCCGGCTCCTCCGGTGCATCGCCCGCCGGCAGCATCCAGAGCCTCATCGGCGACGCGCTGCGCGAGACCAACGACCTCGCCCGCAAGGAGATCGCCCTGTTCCGCGCCGAGATGGCGCGGAACGTCCGCTCGCTGATCATCGGCATCGTCTGTCTCATGGCTTCGGCCGTCTTCTCCGTCGTCGCCCTGCTCGTGCTGATCGGCGCCTTCGTGAAGTGGCTGGCGACGATCGTCGGCTCGGAATGGCTCTCGGCCCTCATCGTCGGCGGCGTCCTCCTGGTCGTCGCGATCGGGATGGCGCTGTGGGGACGCAGCGCCCTGTCGTTCTCGACGCTCACGCCCACCCGTACCGGCCGGCAGGTCCGCCAGGACGCCCGCGCCCTTTCCGAGAGAGTGTCCGGATGAGTTCGATGAACGAGATGGAGCGGGACATCGAGGAGAGCCGCGCGCGCCTCGACGAGACCATCGACCGCATCCAGGGCCGCCTCTCGGTGTCCAGCCTCGTCGACGAGATGCTCGGCAACGCCCGCCGCGCACCCGCCGTCAGCGGTGCCTACGACGGAGCGCTCGAGGCGGTCCGCCGCAATCCGGTTCCCGTCCTGCTGATCGCCGCCGGCGTCGGCTGGCTGCTGCATCGGATGTCCCAGGACGCGACGCGCCGCCGGACGCAGGCTTCGGCCGAGCGCGTCCCGGTGCTCAATGACGGGGCGGCCCGGGTCTACGATCCGGATCTGCCCACCCGCCAGCCGAAACCCTCGCTGATGGACGAAACCCGCGCCTGACGGGCCGCCACCTGCGGACATTGCCAGCCGCGTACGAGTTCTGAAGGATCACGCCATGAGCGATACGAGCAAGTCGGCCACGACCGACAACCACCTGCCGGACGACCTCGCCCGGGCCGCCGCCGCGAAGGTCGACCAGGGCCTGCACGCCGCCGGCCTGGACCCGGTCCACCTCGACCCGCATGCGAAGGCGGCCGACCACACCCTGCGGGCGGATCCCACGGGCCTCCGCGATCCGATCGGACGGCCCGACGCGTCGCCGCACGATCATCAGGCCGGTCCCGGACCCGATGTCGGCAGCGTCGCCGGTCAGGCTCGCGCGGCGGCGGGCGATGCGGCGGATCGGGCCGCGGACTTCGCCGATCGCACGCGCGATCGTGCTGCCGACTTGGCCGACGACGTCCGCGATCGCCTCGGCGGTGCGGCCGACGAGGCCCGCAACTGGGTCTCCGGCGTCCATCGCGACCACATGCGCCGGATCGACGACGCGGTGGTGCGCGGCAGCGACCGGCTCGATCGCGGTCGCACCGCCGTCGAGCAGTTCGTGACCGAGAACCCGCTGCTGGTCGGCGTCGTCGGCGTCGCCGCGGGCCTGCTTCTCGGCGCGTTGCTCCCGCGTACGCGCCAGGAGGACCGCAACATCGGTCCCTATGCCGACGAGGTCCGCGACCAGGGCCTGCGCTACGCCCGCGAGTTCACCAGCCGTGGCCGCGAGTTCGTCGAGACCGCCCTTGACCCGGACAACATCCAGACCGCGGCGCAGAAGGCCGGCCTCAAGACCGAGCCCACGTATGAGGGCGAAGACCGTACCGCGCACCGGCTCTGAGCCGGCGCGATCGACCCGATCCGAGAGGCGGCACCGCGAGGTGCCGCCTTTCTTCGTTCTCGACCCTCGCGCCGAGAGACGGTAGGCACGCGACCATGAAGACCGCCGATTGCGACATCCTGATCGTTCCGGGCCTGGGCGGCTCGGAAGAGGGCCACTGGCAGGCGCGCTGGGCCGGCCGCATGTCGACCGCCCGCGTGGTCGAGCAGCAGTCCTGGCATGCGCCCGAGCCCGAGGCCTGGTGCGGCCGCGTCGTCGAGGCGGTCGCGGCCGCGATACGGCCCGTCATCCTCATCGCCCACAGCCTCGGCGTCGTCGCCTGCGTCGAGGCGGTGCCGAAGCTTGCCGAAGGACGCGTCGTCGGGGCGCTGTTCGTGGCGCTGCCGGATGTCGAGGAGACGCCGAACCTGCCCGACAGCGTGCGCGCCTTCGCGCCGCTGCCGCGCGCGCCGCTGCCGTTCCCGTCGCTCTTGGTGGCGAGCCGAACCGATCCGTACTGCCGCTACGAGCGCGCGGAGGATTTCGCCGCGGCCTGGGGATCGGCCCTGGTCGACGCCGGCGAATCCGGCCACGTCAACGTCGCGAGCGGCCATGGGCCGTGGCCCGAGGGGCTGATGCGGCTGGCCGGGTTCATGAAGGATCTTTGAGCCCGTCGGCTCGATCGCGCCCGGCGGTTAACCTCTCGTTTACCCAAGCCCGCGCTGATGGATGCCGGATCACGGGCGATCCGGCCCGCGGGAGATCGACGTGACGCGAAAAGAGCTTCTGGTCCGACTGGACGCCGTGCAGACGGCGCTGGGCGAGCGCGCCCACACCTCCTTCAACAGCTCGATCTTCGGCGACGCCGCGCTGCTCAAGCGCATCGAGGCGTTCGAGGCCCAGCTCGTGGCCGTCGAGAAGCCGAAGGTCGCCGACTACACCGGCAACATGTTCACCCGCATCGCCAACCGCCGCAACGCCGAGGCGGTGCAGAAGCGCGCGCAGTCCTGAGCGTCACGGCTTCGGCTCCGGCTCGGCCGGGCGGAGAAGCTCGCCGGCGACGTCCGACAGGCGCGGCGGAGCCTCGCGCACGAACGGCAGCGGGCGGCAGACCGCGAGGGCCGCGAGGCCGAAGCGCGCGGTCATCAGGCCGTTGAGCACGCCCTCGCCGAGCTTGGCCGAGACCCGCGCCGCGATGCCGAGGCCGAGCACCTGCTGAATCATGCTCTCGCCGACCGCCATTCCGCCGGTGACGGTCAGGTGGGCGAAGGCGGCTCTGGCCAGGCGCAGGAAGCCGAGGAAGCCCGGGCGTCCGCCGTAGATCGCCGCGATCCGGCGCAGCAGCCGCACGGCGGAATAGATCACGAACGCCACGTCCACGATCGCCCGCGGGCTGAGCGCGGTCACGCCCGAGACCTGCTTGGCAGCGGTGGCGATGGCATTGCGCGCCTGCCGGTCCAGCGGGCTCAACAGCTCGTGCTCGGCGAGGCCGATGCGATCGTCGACGTCGAGGATCGCGTCGGCGGAAGCCTCGAGCCGCTGCCGGCCCGCCGCCAACGCCGTTCGATCCGCATAGAAGGCGGCGAGATCCCGAACCACCCCCTGCGCCGCACTGTGATCGCGGGTCGCGATCGCCGCGACGGCGGCCTGGCGCAGGTGCTCGATCTTGCGCTCCCGCCACAGCCCGCGCACCTCGCGCACGATGATCGCCAGGAGAGCGAGGCCGGCGAGCGCCAGGAGCGCGAGCGCGACGCCGCCGAGCCAGGGCGCCGCCTGGAACAGATCGGCGATCAGCCGCTCGACCGACAAGCCGACCCCGAGGGAGACGAGGCCGCCCGCGGCCGACAGCAGCAGGCCGCCCCAAGGCACGCCGCGCGACTTCGCCACCGGCACGGGCGTGCCGTCGGCGGCGTCGAGGATCTCGACTGGATCCTCGACGATGCGGACGCCGGTCGGGGCGGCCGGCATCGAAGGGATTCCCTCGACGGCCGGGGGCGCATCGGCGCTGGGGATGCGGAAGGCGCGCGGGCGCTGGGTCGAGCTCACGGCATCGTCCTCGGGGTTCTCGTCAGGGCCGCCATCACGTCAGCCTGTCGCCGATCAAGAACTGCATGGCCCGGTCGAGGCGGATCTGCGGCAGGTGGCCGGGACGCCCCAGCGCGTCGGGCTTGATCGATGGCGGGCGGAATCGCGGGAACCGCAGCGAGCCGGGCTCGACCGCGCCCTCGAGCACCGCCTCCGGGCGGGCAGGGAGATGGCCCGGGAACACCGCGGCCTCGGCCGTCCCGTCGAACACCTCGTCGCCGACCGTCTCGCCGGCCTCCGGCGTCCCGGCGACGGCGCGCAGCACGGCGTCGCCGTCGTGGATCGTGGTCTCGCGGGTGGCGCGGACCGACGCCAGGGCCACGGTGCCGACACGGGCGCCGGCGGCCTCCGTCCGGCGCATGGCGCGCGACACGAGCAGGCGCAGCAGCGCTTCGAGCCGATCGTGGCTGGTCTGGTGCAGGTGGTCTGCCTTCGTCGCGGCGAACATGATCCGGTCGGCCCGCGGTGCGAACAGCCGCGAGAGCAACGTGTTGCGGCCGATGCTCAGGCTGAGCAGGACGGAATCCAGTGCCTCCTCCAGCTCCGCCAGCGCCGCCGGCCCGGCATCGACGGCGGCCAGCACGTCGACCAGCACGATCTGTCGGTCGACGCGCTGGAAGTGATCGCGGAAGAACGGCACGACGACCTTGGCCTTGTAGGCCTCGAAGCGCCGCTCCATCAGCCCGGCGAGCGTGCCCGGCGCGATCGTCTCGGGCAGCTCGTCGAGCGGGGCGAAGGTCAGGGCCGGCGAGCCGGCGAGGTCGCCCGGCATCAGGAACCGGCCCGGCGGCGTCGTCGCCACCATCTCCGGGCCGGCGCGGAGAGCCGCGAGATAGGCGGTGAAGGCGGTGCTCGCCCGCTCGGCCACCACCTCGTCCAGAGGCCCCGCCGGATCGAGCCCCCTCAGCATCGCGAGCCACGGCGCGGCCATCTCGCCGCGGCCGGCGCGCCGGGTCCCGGCGATGGTCGCCCGCGACCACGCTGTGTAGCTCTGCTCCAGGAGCGCGAGATCGAGCAGCCATTCGCCGGGATAGTCGACGACATCGAGCATCAGCGTGCCCGGGCCGGAGCGCCAGCCGCCGGCGCGCTCGTACTCGATCGCAAGCCGGAACTGGCTGATCCGATCGGTGGAACGCGGCCAGAGGCGGGACTCCGTCAGCGCCGAGAAATGCTCCTCGAAGGGAAAGCGCGGAACGTCGTCGTCCGGCTGCGGCACGAGGCGGGCGCGGCGCAGGCGTCCCTCCTGCGCCGGGGCGAAGGCGGGGAGCGCATGGCTCTCGACGAGATGGTGGATGAGGGCGGTTGTGAACACGGTCTTGCCCGAGCGGGCGAGCCCGGTGACGCCGAGCCGCAGAGTCGGCTGGATCAGGAAGTCGCTCGAAGCTTCCGCGAAGGCCTTGACCGCGGAGCCGGCACGCGCGGCGAAACTCTGGATGGGCAAGGGCGGGCTCGGGGGCTCGGGAAACGCGAAGGGCCAGCCGGTCGGCCGTCGCCGCTCAGGTGGCGCGGGGAGGGGGCCGCGACAAGGCTCGGTGAAGGCTACTTGGCCGCATCGGCCGTCGCCGCGGGGGTCGGACCGAGCCGGGCGATCGCCGCCTCCACGAGGGGCGGACCCGCGTGCAACGCGCCGAGCTCGACCCCCGACATCGCGCGCATGACGGGGGCGAGGTTCGGCAGCGGGCTGCCGTCGGGCGAGAACAGCGCGAGGTCGTCCGTGGCGCGCAGGCCCACGCTCCTGGCGATGGCGGCCGCGTAGTTGCCGATCCGGACCTCGTCGTTGCCGCAGAGCGGGGCCGGTGCACGCAGATCCCCCATCGCCAGGCCGGAGACCATCATCGGCAACATGGCCGAATCGGCCACGAGGCGATCCGGCGACGGCACCTTGCGGTCGAGGAGCGCGGTGGGATCGTCCGCCCCGCGCGGGGCCGGAAACCGTACGGTCGGCGTCGGCCTGTCGGCGAGGCCGGTCGCGATATCCGCGACGGGTTTCTGCATCGCCCTGGCCTGGATCGAAGGGCGCCGGGCCGGATGGCCGCTCATCCGGGCGAGCGGCGACCAGGGCTGCACCCGCAGGGCGGTGCGCGGCGCCCGCGAGACGCCGCGCCGGGCGCCGCCGGGAAGGTGGCGCGCCAGGAAGCGGGCACGAAGCGTGCCGCCGATCCCGCGCGGCGCGAGGGCGGTCGGCTTGGCCCTGGCCGCTAGCGGAGCGGTGGAGACGCCGCAGGAGGCCGGCGCCCAGCGGCGCACGATCGCCAGGGCCGTGCGGCGTCCATAATCCCGGTAGTATCGCCGGAGCAGCCCGGCCGCGGCGTCGGCGCCGTCCGCCGCGGTGGCGAAGCCGGTATGCCCCTCGGCGTCGGCACCGATCTCGCCCGACCAGCGCGCGCTCTTGATGCACCAGTAATTGTTGAGCTTGGCACAGCGCGCGAGGTAGGCCGGCTCGGTGGGTGCCACCTGCGCGACTAGGGCGAGCGAGACCGGCCGAAGCTCGGTACCGGCCTGGGCCCGCCAGTTCGAGACCGCCCGCGCGACATGCTGATAATACGGTGCCGCCTCGACCGACGGCGTCTGCAGGCCGACCGCGTGCGCCCGGAGGGCGTCGACAGGCCCTTCGGCCAGCGGCGGCAGCGTCGTCAGGAGAAGGAGTGCGGCAAGGAGCACGGGCGGCCGGGATGAAGCGTTGCGGACGACCAGGAACGGCCGGGGCGCATGGACGGTTCAGTTCGTCGAGACGGGTCGCAATGCGGTTTCGGGCGCCGCCCGGTCACGGGTTGAGAATCGCCAGCGCCGCCGCGTGCATGCGCGGATCGCCGGCGGCGACGATGCGGCCGCCGCCGGTCGCGGGACCGCCGTCCCAGGCGGTGATGACGCCGCCCGCACCCTCGACGATCGGGATCAGCGCGACGATGTCGTAGGGCTTCAGGCCGGCCTCGACGACGAGGTCGATCTGGCCCGAAGCCAGCATGCAATAGGCGTAGCAGTCGGTGCCGTAGCGCGACATGCGCACGCGACCCTCGATGGCCCGGAACCGATCGGCTTCCGCGCCGTCCGTGAACAACCGCGGATCGGTGGTGGCGAGCATCGCCGCCGACAGGTCGGAGCAGCGGCGGGTATGGAGCGTGCGCTCGCCGCGCGAGCTTCGCAGGCGTGCGGTGCGTCCATCGCCGGTGAAGCGCTCGCCGAGATAGGGCTGGTGCATCAGGCCGCGCACGGCGCTCCCGTTCCGGGTCAGGCCGATCAGGGTTCCCCAGGTCGGGATGCCGGTGATGAAGGCGCGGGTGCCGTCGATCGGGTCGAGCACCCAGACGCATTCCGCGTCGAGCCGCTCCGAGCCGAACTCCTCGCCGAGGATGCCGTGGGCGGGAAACCGCCCGCGGATCATGTTGCGCAGGACCAGCTCGGCGGCGCGGTCGGCCTCGGTCACGGGATCGAACGCGGCCGTGCCCGCCGCCTTGTCGGTCAGCGCATACTGGGCACGGAAGAACGGCAGGATCGCCTGGCCCGACGCGTCGGCGAGATCGTCCATGAACCGGCCGAGTTCGACGACGCTCATCGGCTTTTCCCCGTTCGATCCTGCATCGCGGCAGGAAGGCGGGTTTCGGCCGTTTCCGTCAAGCCTGCGCAGCCACCGGCATGGGGGACGGCTCCGGCTCGGCGTGCACATGGGCCAGCACCGTGTCGACGGCGCTGCCGAGCGACGAGACGTGCTCGGCCGCCGGGATGCTGCCGCGGCCGGCGGCATCGTCGTCCGCCTGCCACAGCCCGACGACGATCGGGACGTCGGGCATCCGGCGCCGAAGGCGATCGACGAGCCGTCGCAGGTGCCCCGGCTCTCCGCTGATCGCCAGGGAGACGATGCAGGTCATCTGCGCCTCGCCGGGGTCGAAATCGGCGATCTTCGCGCGCGACACGTCGCCGAACGGTACGATCCGCGTCCCGAGCCCGCGCTTGGCAAGGAGCTGTGCGAGGATCGCGGCCGCCGGCGTGTCGATGAAGCCCCGCCCCGCGACGCACAGCACCGCGCCCTCGCGGGACCACGCCGGCGGGATCGCCTCCCGGCTTGGCTGCGCCGCTTCGGGATCGGCCTTCGCATCCCCCTCGGCACCGTCGTCGGCATCGGCCGCAGGCGCGGCGGGAACCGGGTCGTCGCGCTCGGCGAGCGCGTCGACGAGCTCGCTGACGGAGGCGCGGATATCGGTCTTCTGCTCGAGGGTCAGCACGCCGCGGGCGGCGTCGCGGGCGGCGAGCTCGAGGCCCTTCAGAACCACGTCGTCGTAATAGGCCGACAGCGAGCAGGTCTGCAGGATCAGCTCGGCGTGCTCCTGCGCCTCTTCCGGGTCGTCGGCGAGGATGCGCTGGTAGAAGTTCTCGACCGGCGTGAGGGCCGCCCGGTTGCCGAACAGCACGTCGAGGAACTCGAGCTTGTCGATGTGCCGCCCCAGCACGACGAGGCAGACCGTCAGCGGCGTCGAGAGCAGAAGCCCGACGGGCCCCCACAGCCAGGTCCAGAACAGCGCCGAGATCAGCACCGCGAACGGCGAGAGGCCGGTGGAATGGCCGTAGAGCATCGGCTCGACGATCTGGCCCGTCAGCGGCTCCAGCACCAGGAACAGGATCGCGGTGGCGATTACCATGTCCCAGCCCGGATCAACGGCCGCCGCCAGCAGGAGCGGCAACAGGGCCGAGAGGAAGGCGCCGATATACGGCACGAACCGCATCATCGCCGAGACGATGCCCCACAGCACCGGGTTGGGCACGCCGATGACGTAGAGGCCGATGCCGACCACCAGCCCGAAGGCGGTGTTGAGCGCCAGCTGCACCACGAAGTAGCGGCTGAGCCGCCGCGCGGCGTCGTCCATCGCGACGGTGGTGCGGTGAAGGTCGCTCGATCCGGCGAGGCGGATCATCCGGTCGCGCAGGTCCTCGCGCTGCATCAGGACGAACAGCAGCACGACGAAGACGATGCCGGTGGTGGCCAGCGGCTGCATCACCGGGGAGAGCAGGGTGCTCGCCGTCTCCAGCGGGCCGGGCGGCGTCTGGCGCATCTCGACGAGGACGGGGGCCGGTTCCGAGGCCGGCCGCGCCGGCTTCGTCTCGGGGCCGGGCTTCGCCTCCGCCTCGGGCTTCGGCGCCTTCTCGGTGTTGCCGGCATCGTGGATCGCCCGGCCGATATTGGCGACGTAATCGGTGAGATGCGCGACCGGGCTGTCGCGCAGGCCCTCGATCTTGCGCTCGATCGTCGAGCGGTAGCGCGGCGCGTCGCCGACGAGGCCCGCGACCTGGACGCCGATCAGCGTCGCCAGGGCGGCGACGATGCCGAGGGTGAACACCACCGCGGAGCCGACCGCGACGACGCGGGGCAGGTGCCAGCGGCGCAGGAGCGCGACCAGCGGCCCGAGCACGAAGGACAACAGAACCGCGATGACGATCGGGATGAAGATCTCGCGCCCGACATAGAGTGCCGCGATGATGATCGCGCTGACGAGGACCGGTGAGACCAGCGCCGATTTCGGCGTCTCGGCGGCGGCGATCCGGGTGGGAGACGGCACCGGGATGGGAGGGTCGTCTGTCTTCGTCGCCATGCCGCCACCGAACCGTACGCTCACGCCCGCAACGCCCGTGCATTCGCCGGTGCGAACGGGGAACGGCACGGCGCCGCGAAACGATCCCTCCCGTTGCGGCGGGTTTTCACGGGCTCGTGATCGTCAGGCTTGCGCAACCCCTGCGCGAATCACGTCGCCGACATCCCTGAGCGTATCGAGCGACCAGCACAGGCTCATCACCCGGCGGGCCTGCGCCGCGGGCAGCACGCCGTCGGCGAGATCGGTGAACTTGCGCTCCAGGGCGGCGTCGCTCATTGGACGCTCGACGCTGCCGATCGCGTGCTCGATGCGGCGGTGCAGCGTGCGCCCGTCGGCGAGCGTGATGGTCATGTCGACCTGTGCCGCCGCGATCCCCGGCGTGACAACCGGCACGACCTTGTCGCGCAACGCGACGACGACGGGATCGCGAACGGCGCGGTCGCTGAACTGCTTCTCGCCGGCCGTGCCTTCGACCAGCGCGACGGCGACCGCGTGATAGATGCTGAACTTGCCTTCCAATCCCGCCTGCGGGGCGGTCTTGCCGGTAAGCTCGAGCACGAGGGGATGTACCTTCAGGTCGACGCGCGCGATCTGCTCGGGCTTCAGGTGCTCCTCGTCGCGAAGCTGGATCGCGGCGTCGATCGCCGGATGCATGACGATGCCGCAGGCGAACGGCTTGTAGGTGTTGAGCAGGCTCTCGTACCGCGTGCCGAGCCCCTCGGTGATCTCGCGATAATCCTGCTTGGTCGAGACGGTATTGGCCCAGCCACGCTTGGCCTCGATCATGCCGTCCGACGAGGTGAAGCCCTTGGCCGCGAGGATCGCGGCGAACAGGCCGTTGGCGGCGGCGCGGCCGGGGTTGAAGCTCTTGTTCATCGAGCCGAACGATTCGCGTAAGCCCACCGGCTGCGAGGCGGCCAGCCCCAGGGCGAACACCATCTGCTGCTCGGTGAGGCCCATCAGCTTGCCGGCGGCGGCCGCTGCCCCGAACACGCCGGCGGTGCCGGTGATGTGCCAGCCGACGTCGTAGTGGTTGGGATAGACCGCGTTGCCGATCCGGCACTCGGTCTCGATCCCGAGCACCAGCGCGTCGAGAAAGTCGCGCCCCGAGACCGGGTGCATCTCGGCATAGGCGAGGATCGCCGAGGCGACCGGGCCGGCCGGGTGAATGACGGTCTTCAGGTGGGTGTCGTCGTAATCGAAGATGTGGCTCGACACGCCGTTGAGGAACGCCGCGTTCATGATGTCGAAGCGCTCGGAGCGGCCGAACAGGCCGGCCTGGGGCGGCCCCGAGAACGGCGCGAGCGCGGAGACCGCCACGTCCAGCGTCTCGTGATGCGAGCCGCCGATGGCGACGCCGACCCAGTTCAGGAAGGTTCGCGTCGCCTCCCGGCGCACCGCCTCGGGCAGATCCTCGAACCGGGCGTTCACGACCCAGCGCGCCAGCGTGCGGGTGACGTGCTTCGCCTCGGGTGGTTTCGGTGCAGGAGCATCCACGGCATGTGCCGAACCCCCGAGGGTGGGGCCCGCGAGCGCCAGACCCGCTGCTCCGATCAGCGCGCGTCGATCGATCCGTGACATGGCGTCCGCGTCCCTGCTGTTCCGGCTTGGTTCGCGCGCCTCCTCGGAAGGCGACGCGCCGATATCGGGGCGGGACATAGCGCACGCCGACCGCGAACGAAGACCGCGTAATTTCAATCTTCAGTCTGTGACACGACTTCAATCGAAGCTGCGCCTGGGCCCGGCGCCGGCAGGCTCAGACCACCACCGCCATCGCATCCTGCGCGCCGACGCCGAACACCCGCTTGTAGCGCGCAACGGCGTCCGCCGGCCCCTGCGCCTTGGTCGGGTTGTCGGAGATCTTCACCGTCGGGCGCCCGTTGGCATCGGTCACCTTGCAGACGATCGAGATCGGATCGAGCCGGCCCTCCGGCACCAGCCCGCGAAAATCGTTGGTGAGCAGGGTGCCCCAGCCGTAACCGATCCGCAGGCGCCCGTAGAAATGCGCGTGGATCCGCTCGATCGTGTCGATGTCGAGCCCGTCGGAGAAGATCGCGAGCTTTTCGCGCGGGTCGGCGCCGCGGGAGCGCCAGAACGCGATCGCCTCCTCGCCGCCCTCGATCGGGTCCTTCGAATCGATGCGGATGCCGGTCCAGTCGCCGAGCCAGTCGGGCGCGCCGGCGAGGAATCCGGTGGTGCCGTAGGTGTCGGGCAGCACGACGAGAAGGTTGCCCTCGTAATCCTCCTGCCAGTCGCGCAGCACGTCGTAGCGCGCGCGGGCGAGCGCCGCATCGTCCTCGGCCAGGGCCGCGTAGACCATCGGCAGCTCGTGCGCGTTGGTGCCGACCGCCTCGACCTCGCGGCGGAGCGCGATCAAGCAGTTCGAGGTCCCGAGGAAGCGCTTGGAGCCCAAGCCCTCGTCCATCGCCTGCACGCACCAGTCCTGCCACAGGAAGCCGTGCCGGCGACGGGTGCCGAAATCGGCGATCGACAGGTCGGGCAGCTTGCGCAGGCGCTCGATCTTCTCCCAGACCCGCGTCATCGCCCGCGCGTACAGCACCTGCAGGTCGAGCTTGCCGAGGTCGCGCAGCACGGCGCGCGAGCGCAGCTCGTTCAGGATGGCGAGCGCCGGCACCTCCCACATCGTGGTCTCGACCCACGGTCCGTGGAAGGTGAGCTCGTACTGCCCGTCCCGCGCCTCGAGCTGGTATTCGGGCAGCCGAAACCCCTCGAACCAGGCGATGAAGTCGGCCGACAGGATGCGGCGGCGCCCGTAGAAGGCGTTGCCGCGCAGCCAGGTCGCCTCGCCGCGCGACAGGCGCAGGGAGCGGGCGTGATCGAGCTGCTCGCGCAGCGCGCCGGCGTCGACCTCGTCGGCGATGCGGATGCGGGTCGTGCGGTTGTTGATGCCGAAGGTCACCGCCACGTCGCGGTGTCGGCGCAGGATCGTCTGCGCCATCAGCAGCTTGTAGAAGTCGGTGTCGAGCAGCGACCGCACGATCGGGTCGATGCCGAAATTGTGGTCGTGCACCCGCCGCGCGAGATCGAGCATGTCTTTGGAACCTCGGGGCGGGCGTCACGGAGCCCCGAGGGCGCATGACCGGCGGGCCGGTGTCAACGGAGGCGGCGGCGCGGGCACGAAAAAGGCGGCGCGCCGCACCGGGCACGCCGCCTGTCGTCGCGAAGGCGGCTCAGGCCGCCGCGATCAGGCGAGGTCGACCTTCTTGGTCTCGGTCTTCGGGCTCTCGCCGGTGAGCGTGGCCTTCACGTAGCCGAACAGGTGCAGCATCTTGCTGTTCGGGCTGTCCCAGTACTCGCCCTGCTCGGGGTGGATGCGGAGCAGCGCCACCTCGGGGTCGTCCTTGCCGTTCGGGAACCAGGTCTTCAGGCTCTCGGTCCACTTGGCGTCGATGGTCGCCTGGTCGCTGACGATCTCCGCCTTGCCGGCGATGGAGACGTAGGTCTGGCTCGACGGGTCGGAGTACGACAGGTTGATCTGGTTGTCCCGGCCGATCTCGGCGGTCTTGGGCGAGTGCAGCTTGGTGAAGAACCACAGGTCGCCGTTCTCGTCGATGTCGTTGTTCCACATCGGACGGCTGTTGAGCGTGCCGTCGGCGTCGGCGGTGGTCATCATCGCCACTTTGACGTCCTTGACCAGCTCGAACAGCTTCTTCGCGCCCTCGTGGTCGCGGTGATTGCCCTGATGCATCGCGTAGGTCTCTCCAGATGGTGACGGCGCACCGGCTCTCCCTGCCGCCCGCGCCGGCGGTCGTGTCACAACGGATGACGCATCGGTTGGTTCGATCGCCTGCGCACAGGCGCCGCATGGTGGTAGGCCCGCTTCGGCTGGCGTTTCCGGCACGGCTGTTTACATGGGCCGGAACCATCTCTTTCCAGATCCAGAGACGCCGGACGCGGCGAAGGAGGCCGACCGTGGCGATCACCCGAGACGACGTGCTGCGCGCGCTGCAAAGCGTGACCATCGATACCGCCGGCACCACCCTGCCGGCGTCCGGCCGCCTGTCGCAGGTGGTCGTCGACCCGACCAACCGCGTGATGTTCTCGATCCTGATCGACGCCAGCGAGGCGGCGCGCTTCGAGCCGATCCGCCGGTCGGCCGAGGGCAAGGTGCTGTCGATGCCCGGCGTCTCGGGCGTGTTCGCGAGCCTCACCTCCGAGCGCGGCCCCGGCATGCCGGAGCAGAGCAAGGCCGCCCCGGTTCCGGTGAATGCCGCGCCGCCGCGTCCCGGCGCGCCTCCCGGCCAGGGGCCGGCCCTGCCGGGAGTCCGCCACATCGTGGCGGTGGCCTCGGGCAAGGGCGGCGTCGGCAAGTCGACCACCGCCTGCAACCTCGCCCTCGCCCTGAAGGCGCAGGGCCTGAAGGTCGGCCTGCTCGATGCCGACATCTACGGTCCCTCGGTGCCGAAGCTGTTCGGCCTCTCCGGCAAGCCGAAGGTGGTCGACAACCGCAGCATGGAGCCGATGGAGGGCTACGGCCTCAAGGTGATGTCGATCGGCTTCCTGATCGAGCCCGAGACGGCGATGATCTGGCGCGGCCCGATGGTGCAGTCGGCGCTGACGCAGATGCTGCGCGACGTGCTCTGGGGCGAGCTCGACGTGCTGATCGTCGACATGCCGCCGGGCACCGGCGACGCGCAGCTCACCATGGCGCAGGCGACGCCGCTCTCGGGCGCCGTGATCGTCTCGACCCCGCAGGACCTCGCGCTGATCGACGCGCGGCGCGGCGTGACGATGTTCAAGAAGGTCGCGGTGCCGATCCTCGGCGTGATCGAGAACATGGCGACCTTCATCTGCCCGAACTGCAACCACGAATCGCACATCTTCGGCCATGGCGGCGCGCGAATCGAGGCGCAGCGCCTCGGCGTGCCGTTCCTCGGCGAGGTGCCGCTGAACATGACGATCCGGGAATCGTCCGATACCGGCCAGCCGGTCGTCGCCGTCGCCCCCGACGGACCGCAGGCCCAGGTCTACCGCGAGATCGCGCGCAAGCTCTGGGACAACCTGACCGCGGCACCGGCCGGCCGGGCGGCGCCCAAGATTGTCTTCGAGTAGGCACGACGATGCCGCCGGTCCTGGGCCTGATCCTGGCCGGCGGTCTCGCCCGCCGCATGGGCGGCGGCGACAAGGTGCTGCGCACCCTCGGCGGCCGGACGCTGCTGGAGCGGGTGACCGGGCGCCTGGCGCCGCAATGCCCGGCCGGGCTGATGCTCAGCGCCAACGGCGACCCGACGCGGTTCTCCGGCTTTCCGGGGCCGGTCCTGCCCGACGGCGTCGCCGGCCATCCCGGCCCGCTCGCCGGCATCCTGGCCGGGCTGGACCATGCAGCCGCGTTCCACGCCGACGTGGACGCCGTCGTCAGCGTCTCCTGCGACGCGCCGTTCCTGCCGCTCGACCTCGTCGCCCGCCTCGCCGCAGCCCGAGAGACGGCTGCGATCCCGGTCGCCGCCTCGGGCGATCACGAGCACTACACCGTGGCGCTCTGGCCGATCCGTCTGCGGGAAGAGTTGCGTGCCGCGCTCGTCGAGTGCAACGAGCGCCGCGTCGGCGGCTTCATCGGCCGTTACGGCGCCGCGGTGGTGCGCTGGCCGATCGAGCCGATCGACCCGTTCCTCAACGTCAACACGCCGGAGGATCTTGAAACGGCGGAGAGGCTGGCCGCGATCGTTGAGGGATCGGGCGCCACCTGAGAGGGCGTCCGCGCAGGCACGAACGGGTCCAGCAGCCGCGGCTGCGAATCCAGTTCAGACGCTGGGGAGGGATGGTGCCCAGGGACGGAGTCGAACCGCCGACACTGCGATTTTCAGTCGCATGCTCTACCAACTGAGCTACCTGGGCCTTCGCCGATCCGCGTGGCGGCTCGACAGGGCGGGGGTATAGTCAGTGCCTCCGGGCCTGTCCAGCCTGATCGGGCGCATCGGCTGGATGATTTTCCCGCTATTCGTGCTCGGGTTTCCGGGCGGCCGGCAACGCGTCCTCGTCCTCGTCATCGGCGGCCGGGATCACGTAGCGGTCGCTGAGCCAGCGGCCGAGGTCGATGTCCGAGCAGCGCTCCGAGCAAAACGGCTTCAGCTTCGGATCGGCCGGCTTGCCGCAGATCGGGCAGGGGGGCAGCTTCGCGACCGTCGTCATGCCATCGCGCCCCAGCCGGCCCGCACCGGGAATCCCTCGCCGTCGAGGAGCGCCATCGTCTCGTAGAGCGGCAGGCCGACGACGGCCGAGTGCGAGCCGACGAGCTTGACGACGAAGGCGCCGGCCAGCCCCTGGATCGCGTAGCCGCCGGCCTTGCCGCGCCATTCGCCCGAGGCGAGGTAGCTGCTCATCTCGCGCTGGGACAGGCGCTTGAACCGCACCCGGCTCTCCACGATGCGCTCGCGCCGCGCGCCCTTCGGCGAGAGCAGGCAGATCGCCGTGAACACGCGGTGCTGCCGCCCGGAAAGCAGGCGCAGGCAGTCGGCGGCCTCGTCGGGCACCTCGGCCTTGGGCAGCACGCGGCGGCCGACCGCGACCACGGTGTCGGCCGCCAGCACCCAGCTCTTCCCGCCGTGCTCGTGGAGGTGGAGCGCCCCTTGCGCCGCGGAGAGCTTCAGCCGCGCGAGCCGCCGGGCGAGCTCGCGTGGCGATTCGGACTTCAGCGGCGTCTCGTCGACGTCGGCGGGAAGCAGGGCGTCCGGCTCGATGCCGATCTGCTGCAGGAGCGCGAGCCGGCGCGGCGAGGCCGAAGCGAGGATCAGCCGCGCGGGATTGTCCGCGGGCGCGGCCAGGGGGGAAGGGGCGTCCATGGATCTCGGATCGGTCCTCGGCCGGCGCCGCCCACCGGAGGTGGACGCCGCACGCATCGTGGGTGCAGGTCCGACGGGTGATAGTGGAACGGCGTCGCCATGGGAACGGATACGGCGGCGATGGCCTGCGCGCGGCGATCGTGTGGCCGCTGCCGGAGCATCGCGTGCCGGGCTGCCGCGCGAAGAAGATGTTTCGCGAAGACCGTCCATGACCGCAGGACCATCGACCCCGTGGACAACGTCGGCGGCTCTGCTATGGTCCAGCCGCGCTGCCGAAACGCGGCCCGGCGCGGGCGTAGTTCAGTGGTAGAACGTCAGCTTCCCAAGCTGAATATGCGGGTTCGATTCCCGCCGCCCGCTCCATTTACTATCAGGGACTTAGCCCTGGTTTCTGGTATCTCCACCCCGATGGATACCAGTTTGGATACCAGCCAATAGGCATGTACTCCTTGGTCTGCGCGGCGGTTTCCGCCTGTGGATCGACACGTTTTTACCGATCCGATTCAGCAGACGCCCACCGGACCCTGGCACCGTTTCCCCATGAACGATGGGGATGCGCGATGAATCGGGTCGACATGACGGACATGAAGCCGGAGGTGATGCGCAAGCACATCGACCTGGCGCAACAGAACGAGCGCAACCTCGCCGGGCATCCCGACATCTACGGGCAGATCGTGGAGCAGATCCGCAAGCGCGATCTCGTCTGGGCGGTCTGGCCGGAGGACAGGGCGGACTGCATGTTCGGGCACGGGCTCGCGATGCTCAAGGGCAAGTGGACGCTGATGGCGCGCTACCAGGCCGGGGTCGCTGCCAATGTCCAGGTGGTGCGGCTCATGTTCCCCTCCTTCGAGGCGGCGTCGCAGATGTGCGCGCTCTATGGCGACGACTCCCAGCATGCCGAGGTGCAGGCGTCCTAGGCCGTTCCATGGGCGGCCATCCCCCGCCTGTGGAACTCGCATTTTTATCGATCTGATTCAGTCGAATGCGATCCGTCCCTGGCATCCTTCGATGGGACACGGGGAGGAATGCCATGCCGGACATGAGGATTTTGAGGCTCGACGATTTCCCGCTTGAGGAGATCCATCAGATGGTCGACCTGTGCAACCGCATGACGGACCATAATAACGCGAAGTACGGGAACTCCCAGGCGTGGCTTGATGACGCTGCCGACGAGGCTGACGTCATCATCGCGATCTGGCGCAACCCGGAGGTGGACCGGGGGTGGGAAGCCGGCTTTCTCAAGGGGGCGAACGCGGACCCCGCCGTCCTGAAGGATCGCCCGGCGGGCCAGCAGGGGGGCTTCAAGTCGATCCACATCCGGCTCGCCGACCTCGACACCGCGATCAAGGTCGGCCAGCGGTACGGTGATATCGCCGGGGGCCAGAAGCCCTCGCACCTGCTGTCCCTTGGCTCCCGCCCTGCCGGCAAGGCGAACTGACGCGCCGTTTCGTCACCCTTTCTCACGGCCGGGGACTTCGCCCCCGCACGTCGGAGACTGCACGACCAAGAGGCCGACGGAGCGCTGAAGGTCGCGCGGATGTGCCGGTCGGATGGCGTGCGATGGGAAGAGAACGTCAGCGCCTCGTAAACCTCGTGCCCTTCTCAGCGTGCGCTGTTGAAAAATTTGGCCGTGAATTGTCAGCCGCCCGCCGCTCATTTACGAACGAGGCAATGAACAAGATCGTAGGCAGCACTCTGCAAGGAGCCACCCTCGGTGACGAGAGCGCTGCCGGCTTGGACCTTCCGGAGTTAGCCCCACGACGCAGGCTCAAGGTCACGTCGCTGTTCGCAGGAATCGGCGGGTTCGACCACGCTTTCGAGATGGCGGACGCGGAGGTCGTGTTTCAATGCGAAGTGGACGGTTTCTGCCGTTCGGTCCTTCGACGGCACTGGCCAAAGGCGAAGCTGGCAGACGACATCCGGACGTTGCCGCCAGATGCAATCCCAGAGAGTGATGTTTGGACGGCAGGTTTTCCCTGCCAGGACGTTTCGCTGGCTCGCGGCAACCATGGCCGCAGCGGCTTGAAGGGCAATCACACCAGCCTGTTTTTCAAGTTGATGGGATTGGTCGACGTGAGGCGACCCCGCGTCATCGTTCTTGAGAATGTCGTAGGCCTGCTTAACAGCCACCAGGGTCGTGACTTCGCGATCATTCTGAGGGAACTGACCAGTCGGGGCTATGCGGTCAGTTGGCGGGTTCTGAACGCCCGTTATTTTGGGGCCCCGCAGAGCCGATCACGTGTGTTCCTGTGCGCATGGTTGGGCGACTACCAGCGTGCCGTCACTGCCCTGTTTCAGACGGCGCCGGGCGAAAAGCCTGGCCGGCAGCGTGTTGGATTCCTAACGCAGCACGCCCACCCGTCTACAGGGGCCATCGTGCCCGAGGTTGCCTACTGCGTTGCGGCGACGTCGGGGCGCCACACAGGCAATGATTGGGCGCGTTCCTACATCTCCTATCGGAACCGCATCCGACGCCCGACGCCGACCGAGAGTGAGCGCCTACAGGGGTTCCCGGCGGGGTGGAGCCTTCCGGAGGATGGATACCGAGCGCCCGCCCGGGGCTTGGACTCGGAGCGCTACAAGGCTGTCGGGAACGCCGTAGCGGTCCCGGTAGTGCGTTGGGTGGCGGACCGGATCGCACGGCTGGCGTCGAAGCCGCCGTCACGCGCACTCAAGATGAACTTCTATGCGGACGTAATGCGCGCCGCACCCGACCTTCGGAAGGACGCGGGGCTCCTGCATACGCACACTGTCATGGCGGCCGTAGATCGCGAGGAATTCGTTCACCGGTGGAAGCCCGGGGGATGCGCCTGGAAGGACCAGATCGTGGAGGGTGCAGCATCCGCGGCGCCGCTCCAGATCATCCCATCGCGTTTCGTTGATGCACTCGACCCAGACGTGCCGGACGACCGTTATTTCTTGACGGCCAACGCGGCGGTCGGGATCCTCCGACGTGCTGATGTCGTCGGGCGGACACTGTTTCCACCGATGCGACTCGCGCTAGAGAACCTCGTGTCTGGCAAGGCTGCGAATCAACCGGCAGAAGCGACCAGGAAAACTGTCGGAGATATTGGTGTCAGAACCCGCCTTCGTACGTCTAGGGCCATCAAGCGCCGAAAAATCCAGCGAGTTGGCTCAAGTACCGCCTGGTAATTATGACGACCTGATCGAGCTTACCTGCGCCCAAGTTCCAAAGGACTTCACGGAGGGGTCCCCAGTTTGGGTCTGGTTGGGAAGCGACAACAATAAGGGGCAACCGACAACGTGGAACCAAGGCATATGCGGCGTCGGCGTATGCTATGGAAAAGAAAATGTTTCGGACAAGCTTTACGAGATATCCATCGGGGACGTTTATATTCTTCCTAGAACTGTCGAGAAGGCAGAGCTTCTACAGGCATCACCCGAGACTTACGCCACGTCGCTCTCCGAGGCCGCGATCGTAGGCCTCAACAACTATTCGTCGCAAGTCGTTCAGCTTCTCTCGCGAGATGAGTTCGCGACTATCGGCGCGGTCATTGCGACCCTCATCCCGGACATCCAGCAGGATCTCTATGATCGAGTGGAAGGCGCCGCGGAGGTCGAGATCGTGCCTCGGTTGCCCATTGAGAAGGACATCGAGAAACCCGGCGCGACATCAACGGTCATCTCACCGGCCAAGCCCCTGATCCCGGAAATTGATGACGATGACGAGGTTCTGCAGGATGTCCGTCACCACATTGCAGACGGCGCCGGTGGCGTCCTATTGGTGGGACCGCCGGGAACTGGCAAGTCGTACTACGCGCGGCAGGTAGCCATTCGTCTCACGGGCGGCGACGGCACCCGCATCCGCGAGGTCCAGTTCCATCCGTCTTACCAATATGAGGACTTCGTTGAGGGGTTGGTGCCGGACGCGGAGATCGGCTTCAGGCTGGTCGACAAGCACCTGCTTGAAATGGTCATCGTCGCGAAGCGCACCGAGGGACCGGTTGTCCTCGTCATTGATGAGTTCAGCCGCACCGATCCTGCGCGGGTCCTGGGCGAGGCGATGACATACATGGAGGGCACGCTGAGGGGCGTCGACTTCCACCTTCGGTCGGGCCGCAAGGCAAGGATACCGGCCAACCTGATCTTCCTCGCGACCATGAACCCCGAGGATCGATCCGTCGACGAAATCGACGATGCTATGGACCGCCGGTGGACGAAAATCACCCTGTCACCGGATCCGGCTAGAGTGCGCTTCTTCCTCGATCGGAACGGCGCGAGCCCTGAGGTGATCACGCCGATAATGGATTTCTTCATGGAGTTGCAGAAGCACATGGCCATTGGCCACGCCTTCTTCAAAAACGTCCACGATGCCGATTCCATGCGAAGGCTGTGGAACAGCCAACTCCACTATGCTGCGCGGAAGAAATTTCGCTTTTCACCGGATGAGCTTCGTGAGGTCGAGGCGCTTTGGACGGAGTGCGACGAGTCCATGGTGGGACCCGATGCCCCGGCCGGTCAGATGCCCGGCTAGTCAATGGCGAATGGCGCCGTCGTTGAACCGACCATCCTCAGCCTCGAATCCCGCAAGTCGATAGAGATCGGGCTTACCGACCTCGTCACCGGCGGACGCATCGAGGTCTTTCCCCATGTCGAGGAAAAAGGGCTGCTGTTCCTCAGCTTCAGGAAAAGCCGGGTGACGCTGTCGGCCGGACCATTCATCGGCTTGATCCCCCTTACCCCCCGGATATCCGTCGACGTCCGGCCTAAGCTGCCTGTTAGCAATCTCGCCCGGGTGCTCGACCTAGCACGCAGTTCCCTGGGCTCGCTGGCGAACGTTGACCGCCTCTATCTCTCGGATCACCTCGGGAGCAACAGCATCCTCGAATTTATGGCCGCCAACCTCGTTGACGCGCTGCGTCCGGTGGAGGTGAATGGGCTCATTAAGGAATACGTCCGTCGAGCGGAGGTTACCAGCCATCCCCGGGGCGGCGTAGACCTCGGCGAGACGATGAGGGCCGCGGCGAGCCGTGGTCATCCCTACAGCATCGCATCGAGCTACTACGAGCAAACAAGCGACGTGCCGGTCAACCGCGTCCTCAAGGGCGCGATGCGTCACATCCTGTCTCGTATGCGCCCAACCTCCGAAATCGGTCGAGCGCTCCTGAGGCGTGCGAATCGGACGTACCAGGAGCTCCCGCATTCGGTAAATGGTATGCGGGCCAATGATCTCGAAATAAGCCGCGGGATCGTCGCAGAGCGTCGCCTACCCGCTTCGCGAACCTACTACTATCGCCCCTTAGAGATTGCGTTCTTGATACTCTCGAACCGTGGCGTTGCGCTTCAGGATCACGGGTCGGACGTATTGCTTCAGACCTTCATCCTGAACTTCGAAAACCTTTTTGAAGAGTATCTTCGGCGCGTTCTTCAGACGAGAGCCATTGGGAACTTGGTCGTAAAGGATGGCAACAAGGAGGGAAAGAGATCCCTTTTTGACAACAACAAAGATCGTAACGCTGAGCCTGATATCGTCGTAATTTCAAGGGATTCGAACAAGCGCGTCATCGCTGAGGTGAAGTATAAGGAAAAACCTAATCGCGACGACATAAATCAGGCAATCACATACGCCCATGTTTATCGCACGGGTCGCGCCGTTCTAGTGCATCAGAACAAGCCTGGAAGTAGGTCAGGCCATAAGCACGTAGGAAATATCAACGGGATCGCCCTCGACGCCTATGCGTTCGATCTGGCCAATCCCGACCTTGATGCCGAGGAGCGCATGTTTGCCTCGACCATTTTTAGAATGGTCGAGTAGGAGGCGCGATTGGCATCGGCTCTCACCATCCCGGGGGTATACGACGATACTAGAAGGGCCATGGCATCAGCCGGGGCCTTCTTCGTTTACGGACACATGCTATCCCAGGGGCATGCAGATCGCGCTCTCCTACGTCGACACCGAGGTGTTCCCCGTCCCGGCGGGGTGGATCGCAGTCGGCTTCCTCGGTACCGGCCCGGCGGTGCTCGCCTACGACCCGGCGAGGGCTCCCCATTCCGTCCTTGATGGCGTCCCGACCCCGCTCGATCCGGCCAGCGTCAACCCCGTACTGGCCGGCGCCATCGAGGCCGCGGCGACGCGGGCATGGCCGGAGGGTTGGTCCTACGCGCTGGCGGAATCGTTCGCGATCAACCGGCGGGCGTTGCAGCGGGACCGGCTCGCCAAGAACACGCTGCACCCGAACATCCTACGCACCCTCGGTGCTGTTTCGGAAGGCCCCGATGCGGAGGGCATGGGACGCATCCTGCGGGCCCTGGCCTCGTACGCAACGTCCTACGGTGAGGGGCATTCGATGCTCGACCGCATCGACGATGCCGGCCGGGTGGCGCGCAACGCCGTCGAGGCCCTCCGGCAGGTCCACACGGGACGGCCGATCAGGCCGGAACCGGTGGATGCAGACAATTGTAAGGACTGAGATCTCCGATCATTAAAACGGGCCTGCTATAACCGTGCGTCCCCTACCGCCAGAGGCTCAAGCCACTCGCGGCAACCCGGTGCAACCGACATGCGCGACGCCCTGCGTCTGGAGCCCCTTGAGCTGATCTTCGCAGGGGAGATTGGCTACTACCGAAACTCCGGTCATCGAGACCTCATCCCGCGCCTCGTCGCCATCGCGCCGTCCCTGGCCGTGGAAGACAAGAAGGCGGTCATCGACGAGTGCGACGGCGACCGCCTCCTCGCCTGGGTCGTCATGGGAATGCACCGCGCGGCGATGCGGCGCGTGGCCATCCAGAGGAATGGCCCGGTCGCAGATGCGCGGTTCCTCGATCAGATCCTGGAGGCGTTTCTCTCGCTTCAGCGCACCCTGGAACGGGTGCGGGCTGGCAAGCATCACGTCTCGAACGCCGCGTGGCTGACGTTCCAGGACCTCCACGAGATCGCCGCGACATACCTGGGCCTCGCCGGTTACGAGCAGGCGCGGCCGGCCCTGATGGAGACGATGTGGGCTATGGCCCGCCAGCCCGGGGAGGTCGCCGCCAGGATCGGTCGCAGGGCGTTCGGGCTGAACTTGCTCGCGCCCGGAGAATGGCCTGATCGGGAGCCGTGCATCGTCTACCCCGACATGCTGATCGTCGCCGATGACATGGCCGACCGCGTTCTCCGTCGGGGCGTAGCCGAGCCCCGGCGCGAGATCCGCGAGATCCACGACGACGGCATCGACAATGACCGCGCCGGGATCGTCCGCGTCCCAGCCGGCCCGATCCTGGATCGCCTGATCAAGCAATCGCTCGCCGAGCCTCTGCCGGCGCCGGGCGTCGTCGTCTTCCCCAAGTCGATCCTCGCCTCCATCGGGAAGACCGAAAATCAGAAGGACGTGAGGTCCCTCCTCGGCGACGCCCTCGGTCGCGAGCTTCCCCTGGTACCTGTGCCCGAGGATTGGGACGCGTGGGAGCGGGACCGCCTGAAGGCATACCCGTGGGCGCACAGGGCCATCCGCGCATTCCGGACCGCCCAGGCGGGCAGGACGCATTTTGGTCTGGCGGTCCTGTGCCTGCATGGATCTCCGGGCTGCGGGAAGTCGGCGCTGGCCCGCGAGCTCGCCGAATCCTGCGGGCTGAGGTTCGTCCGGTACCAAGCCGATTCCGCCTCGGAGAACAGCTACGGCGGCACTAGCGTGAGGTGGCAGAGTGGCCACCTTGGCGTCGCTGAGGCTGCCGTTGCCGGAGAGAAGAAGGCGACCGTCTGCATCTCCCATGACGAGATCGAGAAGGCGGCCGGAACCCGCAAGAGCAACGGCGGGAGCCTACACGACACTCTTCACGGCGCCTGGGAGCCCGAAACGTCTCGGTCTTGGCACAGCCCGTTCCTGCTCCACGCAGTCGACATCTCCAACCTCGTCTACATCCCGACGGCGAACAGCGTCGCTGCGCTCCCGGCCTCCCTCCGCGACCGCATGACCCTGGTGGAAGTCCCCGAGCCGTCGGCCGAGCATCTGTCCATGCTGGCGCCCCGGGTCTCTCAACAGCTCTGCCGCGAGCGCGGTCTCGACCTGGGCTGGTCCGCCTTCGATTCCATCGAGTGGGAATCCCTGCGCGAGGGCTGGAAGGGGGGCTCGATCCGGGCGCTCCAGACGTGCGTCGAGATCATCTTCCGTGTGCGGGACGAGCTTCCGCCCGCCGCCCGCGGCCCGCTGAATTGAGGGGGCGATCATGACGAACGAGAACTCCCGTCTGCAGGGCCTGCGGGACCTGCAATTCACGCTGATGAGGCTGGTGATCACGTCTCAAATCGATCCGGCCGACGCCATCGCCATTGGGTCGACAATCGAGGCTTTGATGGGCTCGCTCACTGACGGGGAGCCCCATGCAGAGTGAGGATCTCGTCGCCGTCCGCGACCGCGTCCGCACGTCGTGGGATAGCCGTAGCTGCGGGCTGTTTCAGATCGCGGCGACGTTGCGGATCGAGCGTCTGATCGCCCTTCATGCCAGCGGGCGCATCGATATCTACGATGCCATGCGTCTGGCCCTGCAGACCGAGGGGGCCACCCTGTTTCTTCCGCGCCTCCCCCGCATCCCGTGACTGTCGACGTCTACCGGAACCTCCGGCGGCGCGCCTTCTCGATCCGCGAGGGCGGTCGCGTCGTTGGGCACCGGCAGGCGGTCATGCTTCGGGACGTCACGTTCATCGTCTCGGCGGCCGGCGTCCGGCGTGTTCGGTCACGGGGCCAGCGCGAGGTGGTGGCCTTCGCGAGGGGCGTCCTGTCGGAATCCCCGCTCGCCGAGCAGGCGGTGAGGGTTCGCTTCGACCCCTACCGCGCAGCCGATTTCACTCTCCCCGACGGCACCTCGATAAAGGCGGCCGCCGTCGTCTCGTTCCTCGCGGACGGCTCGTGCTGGGCCTCCAACCTCTCCTGATCAGGACCTCCACGATGCGTTTCGCAATCCTTGTCCTTGCCGTTCTCTATCCTTGGGCCGCCATCGCGGGAGACGGCCCGTGGAGCGCCCCCAATTGGGCCGTCTCGACGACGGAGCGCCACGGGCCCTTCACCCACGCGACGACGCTCTACGTCTCCCCCGGCCGCGGGCACGACGTCGTCGAGGCCCACTGTTCCATCACCGACTGGCGCGCCCCGAAGGAGGCGGTCATCGTCAAGGCGAAGGGCCGCGCGCAGATGGCCCAGGGTTTGTGGTGCGGCGGCGCGGGCAAGCTCGGCACGTGGTGCGTCGACCTCGCCGAGGGGGCCGCGATGCGGTGGTACGACAAGACCATCTGCGCCGGCGGTCCCGCTCAGTTCTCGACCGGGGACTGAGCCCTTGATGCCATGAAGGCCGCGTGCCCCTTCTCGACGGCGCGCCTGTCCAGACTTCTCAGGCGGTCGCGGACGTCGCCGGCAAGGTCAGCCTCGCCCGCGGCATCGAGGAGATCCGCTGCGGTCCTCATGGCCCATTCGCGGCACCATGCCATTGTCCGGGTCGAGGGCGCGCCCTCGCCGTCACGCCACCGGCGCAGGGTGCGGGGGCTCTCGCCGAGGTGGTCGCAGACCTTGCCTTCCCAGTGGGGGCCATGCCCGGCATCAGGCCCGGCTTTCCTCGATCTCTCGACGCGGGGCCCGTTCGTAGATCTCCCAGGGGGGAATCGGCGTACCGGCGCGGGGCGATGCTTTTGTCGGTCTCGATGATGACCTTCATCCTCAGGCCCAGGGCCTCGAAGAACGAAAGGGATTAATCCAGGCTCACGAGCTCGCGCCCGCTCATGAACCTTTTGACGAATTCCCGCCTCACCGAGGGGAGGTTCTGCGCGATCTCGGTCGGGGTGTACCCCTTCTCGTCGAGGCGGTCGCGAGCGGCTTCGACGACCTGGGCCTGAAGGCGACGCGCCGTCTCGCATTCGCCCTCGGGCGGGGCATCGGAGAGGATGCGGGCCACCTCGGCCGGGGTCCACCCTTGACGCTCGATGTGGTCCTGTACCGCCGTCACCAGCGTGTCTCGTGCCGCCCGAGACGTATCCGACACGCACACACGCACGCACCACACTCATCGGCAGACCTCGGGCTCAAGGAGACGCCGCAACTGTATGGAATTGCTGCCGATTCGGCTACCTTCTAGTAGGTAGGCGGTGTCAAGGCTGTGCGAGATGGCTCGGGCGGCGGGGCATCAAAATAAAGTTGGTTCGTGAGGCGAGGACGAGAAGGCGGCTTCAGGACCGGGTGGAGGATTCTTCAGCCCAACTCAAAGTCACCCACGCCAGGCCGCTCAGACCCGCGATGGATCGGGGGTCGCGAGCGGCCTGGGGCAGCACGGAATTGACGGGGAGCGCCGGAAATCCGGCGGGCTAAGCCCCTCTGGTCAAAGGGCAAATCCGGGGTGAGCATGCTCGGACCGTGACGGTGTGGTGCCTGTCACGGGCCATCGAGAGCCCCCTCCCACATGCTGTTCGACCCCCGTTGCCTTGATGCCCGAGCCCTGGACTTTCATTGGCGCGCCCCGGACGCCATCGCCGAGCGAGCCGGCCTGACCGAGATCGGCCGCTCATCCTACCGCCGGGCCCGCAACTCCGTCCTCGCATCCCTCGTCCTAGCGGGGGATTCCGACCGGCCGTGGGTCTCGTACAGCCGCTCGCGTGATTTCTACGCGAAGCAGGGCAGGTACGAAGGCACGGACTACTCCTACGCGAACGTGCGCCGCGCGGTCGCCGAACTCGGCGAAGCCGGCCTGATTGACGAGATGAGATCCGCTCCGGGCGCCCATCTCACCCATGGCCACCAGTCCCGCATGGTCGCGACCGACAAGCTGCTCACCCTCGCCGAGGGCGTCGACCTGCTCCACGTCGGGAGCAGGTGCCCTATCGTCCTGAAGAACGAAGCCGGCGACCGCATCGACTTCCGCGAAACGGCGCAGACCCGGCGCTTGGTGGCCGAGGTCGAGGACATCAATCGCTACCTCGGCGACATCGAGGTCGGAATCAGTCCGGACTCCAACCCCGAGGACTGGAAGATCTCGGCGCACCACATTCACGCCCGCAAGGTCAAGAAGAAGGGCGTGACCTGGACCTGCGTCCGGCCGACCCCGACCCCCGAGGTGTATCGTGTTTTTGGCCGGGGACGCTGGGACCGGCACGGACGTTGGTATGGGTGGTGGCAGTCCCTCCCGAAGGATCGCAGGGCCGAACTCCTTATCGACGGCGAGTGGACGGTTGAGCCGGACTTCTCGGCCATCCATCCGCGGCTCCTGTACGCCATGCGCGGCCACGTCCTCCAGCACGATCCGTACGTCACGAAGGGCTGGCATCGTGACGCCGGAAAACTGGCGCTCAACGTCGTGCTCAACGCCAAGACGATCCCGAAGGGCATCGGCGCGCTGCTGCAGAAGCGGTATGAGATGAACGAGGATGGCGAGCCCGTCTGGACCTATGGGCCGGCGGAGACGAGGCGCATCGTCGAGGCCGTGCAGGCGGCCAATCCTCTCATTGCTGCCGACATCGGGAGCGACGCCGGCATTCGCCTCATGTCCGTCGATTCCAGAATGGCGCACGAGGTCATGAAGCGGTGTCGGGCTGCCAAGATTGGTGTGCTGCCCATCCACGACAGCTTCCTCGCACCAGGGTCCCGAGGGGCAGAGGTATCCGGAATTATGGGGGATGTCTTGAGCCACACGATTTCGACCATTTCCCCTGTAGTTTCAACACGATCAACGCAATCAATCCGATATACCCCCTCGGGGGCGATCTCGGGGGTCGTGGGTGTCCTTCCTTCCTTGGAGGAGACCTCCTCTGCGGATCCCATGGTCGCCCCTTCTCCGGAGGCGGCGGGGAATACCCTACCCTTCTTGGAGACCCCATTTGCGGAGCCCGTGAGCGATCCTACCACCGGGGTGACCGCCCCGTTCCCGGAGGGGAAGGAGGGCCTCTCGCCGGAGGCGTCGGGGTCCGCCTCCTCCCTTCTGGCTGCCCCCTCTCCGGAGGCCCGGTTCCGCCCCGTCCTGGCTCTGAGGCGACCCGCTCCCCGGCCTGTCTCTCTCCGTCCCGTGGTCTCCGCCGCCGTTCCTTCTCCGCCCCCTCTTGCTCCGCCCGCTCTCGTTCCTGACGCTACCCCTACTCCTCGTCCCCCCCTGCCGCCCTTCCTCCAGGCCGCCCTCCACGAGCTCCGTGCCGAGGCCGAGGTTGCCGCCGCTGCCGCTGCCGCCGCTGCGCTCGTTCGGGAATCTGCGCCTCCTCCTGCCCCTGCGCGGAGGCAGTGGGCGCCCTTGCCCCCCAGGACAGATTCCCCAGCCCCGGTGCGTGTTGAGGCCCCTGTCACTCTCCCGGCGCCGCCTGAGCCTGAGCCTGTTCGTCGACCGCAGGTCGAGATGACGGCCGTCTCCGAGTTCGCCTCGCTGGGGGCGTGGGGGCCCCTCGGGGCTATTACGCCGCCTCAGCGTCCGATGACCCGGGCCGAGGTGAGCGCCAACCTTCGTGCCTGCGCCGAGAAGGCGCGGCTGCGCATGGAGGCGAGGGAGCGCGAGAGATCTCGGACGGCCTACAGATAGGCGTTGTCTATCGCCAAGGGCGGGGCTATTATGATCGGGCTCTCGGGCTCGACGTTGCACCACAACCTCGAAGACCCCTCGTCGGTAACGGCGGGGGGTCTCTTCGTTTCATGGCCATGCTCAATGCCGGATTGGGGCATGCCGATTTCAACAACGTGTTTCACCCACCACTGTTGGTGAAATCGTTGGTCATGAAGTGTCCCATGTTGGGGGCGCCATCGGGTGAATGGTCCGATGGTTCATGTGGCGCCCTGAGCTTGCCTGGGACCTTGGCCACCACCCCTCGGGGGTTGTCCGTTGCAGGTGCCCGCAGCCCCCTAAACCTCGCCATCTGCTCCCGCGCCGCCCTGCAAGGAGATGCGTGCCGAGGACTACAGGATTGGCACCTGCCTCCACCGAGGACGGACGCCTGCTGCGAGCCTCCCGGCCCAGCGGGCGTTCTCACGTCCGGACATCGCCGCGGTGGGAGCATGACCATGCTGGATGCCTCCGCCTTCGATGAGCGCTGCGCTCGCCTTACCGCCATCCGGGCAGGCTGGTACGGGGATGCCCCGGCCGTGTCGCCGCACGGGCGCCGTATCTACAAGGATCGCACCGTCGAGCACCTGACCGCCCACAACGAGAACCGCCAGCCGCGGGCCTACCTACGCGCCATCCTCCGGGACTGGCGGACCTAGCATGCACGCTGGCCGAGTGGGACGTCGAGCACAGTGGCGCCCTGCGTCAGTGCCTCGTGGCTGCAGGTCTCGCTGTGCGGGAACAGGCAGACGACGGGCGCGAATGGGCGGATTATCTCGTCAGGGCAACCACGATGTCGGCCGCGCACTCTGCCCTGACCAAGCTCGACAAAATCGTGTCCAGCAGCGCCAGGGTACCCGTGGCGCATTGGAGGCGGCCTCGCCTACGTCTGAGCGTGTGCATCGCCAGGGAGCGGTGGCATCCTCCCCCGAGAAGCCCGCCATGTTCCCCGAAACCTTGCACCTTCTCGCCGCCCTGATCGAGTAGATGTCTGAGGTCAGACTTAGTCCTCAACTAGATCACGCAGAGTGATTTCTTTCGTTGTCATATCAACGGTTACACAACGACGATCTTCAAGCTCTTTTAGAGCACGCGCTAATTTATCCTTGCTCCTCATAGATGAGTGCGTGCGCTGAAGTACGTAGCGAACCTGGAAAGCTGAAGACCCAGTTTCCTCAAGATGCTTTTGATACTGATTTTTAAGCCAAATCAGCAACCTTTCTGCGTCAGAGATCGCTTCATCGACTGAATTTGGAGCTTGTGCGTTCTTCATTTCATTAAGGTAATATCTATATAGTTCAATAGAATTATTTAGCGTTTCGTTCCCAATATTGACAGCATTTGGGTCGGAATATATTTCCAATACGCCTGCAAGTCGACAAATATGTTCGGCGGTATTCTGGGTAAAGCTTCTTATTGCTGCGAAATACTCGCCTGGCTTCGAATGAGCCTCAACGTCTTCTACAAACTCAAGCAGCTGCATTCTTTCCTTACCTCCCAATTTCAGCACTCGCGGAGAGAGTTCGTTATATTTTTCCGCGGGCGGCGACTCGATTTGTGTGAGAAGAGAAATACAGCGGTCGCTGAAGTCTTCAATTCCAATAGGCTTGAGATCCGTCGCATCTACAAAGGTGTCGTATTCGACATTCCAGTTCGGACAAGAAACTAGAGATTTAGACAGGAAGCTTCTCGAGCTGATTTTATCAAATCTGAGCACGTCTGGGGCTAACTCGTTGTCAACATAGAGACTTAGAGCGACCCTTCGGCCGCGAATAATCTTTAGGGCTGATCCATGAGTCAGCGTGAACGTTTCGCCGGACCATATTTTATCAAAATAATTATCTAGATCAAACTTTATATTATTGGCTTTACGTCCGCTTCGACCTAAAAATTGTGTCAGATCTTCACTAGAATACAAGATTGAGCCGGATAAATCAGAGAGGTTTTTGACAACTTGCTCGAAACTTAAGCCTGACAACATATGTAAGCATCCGAGAGAAATTTTATCGGCGTCGCGAGCGCCTGAAGTTCGGTCATCACCGCTTTTTCGACGTAAATGATCGACCAACATTCTCTGCTGATCTTGTTCGTATCCTTTAATATCAGAAAATAAAATTCTATCGATGAACTTCTTCTTCGGCCAGGACTCAATAGCTGTTACCAGGCATAACGATAACGGGCATTCTTGCATAAACGGTGTTTGAACGCTCGCAATACCCTGCGTCACAAGTGACAAAATACTGAGCAAGCACTGAGCAACTACCTCGATTGGCGCCTGCACAATCTCAGCCGTTGACTTGGCAAGATTTGCCAGTGGACCGAGAGCTTCGATTGGGTAGCTAGAAACAAAAATAGTGTCTTCGTTATTTGTATCTTGCAGTTCACGACCGGTTGGTTTGGTTTCGGAAGCGCTCATTGTGTCCTAATCCTCAAATATTTCTTAGTTTTACGGCCACTCGCTCAGCAGACAGGCAATCGCGACGGTTCGCCGGCCGTTCAGATCGGACGCGACCACTTCGTCGCAAATTGCCATACTCCATGTCAGAAATCAACGGTTTCATTTGCTACGCTGCTACATTGCGACGGAAAGTGGCCGGCCGATCGGGCTGCTATCGTACGAGTTGCCACGTGGATTGAAGCGATTGGATCTAATTGGATGCTGAAACAGGAAGCAGGACGGCAAGCTCATTCCGTCGCAATGTAGCAAAGTTGCAGCCGTGATGAAAAAACTCAGGCGCTTGTGAAGAGCTTCCGATGCAGTCGCTGGTGGTGCGCACCGCCCAGCTGGACGCAGGTCGCATCGCGCTCGGCGAGACCCATATATTCGTTGGGCGGGGCTACGTGGTCACCGTTCTTCACAGCGCATCGGTCTCGTACGCTCCTAGCCGGGATAAGACCGAATCTGAGCCCCAGGCCGCTACGTCGAACAGATCCATAATGCTGACGCGGGGGCGGCCCGCAGCCGTCGGCCCCTGGACGTTTCGATGGCCATGTCTTGCTCCTCGGCAGCAAGTGGGCCGAGGGCGCCAGTCGTTGAAATGTGGAACCAGCGCTATCGGCCGAGTGGGACCAAAGCTAGGTACCCCTCCGGGCCAGGAAAGGCAGCACGGCTCGCCTCGGTCGGCACCGTCATGCCGCAGCCACTACGGGCAACTCATCGACCCGTGTGGTGTATCGTGGCGACCGCATCTCAAACTTTGTCGACCACGAACGCTTTGGGGCGAACCCGGCGGCCCCCGGCACGACGGCACCCCGTCCGAAGCGTCGGTTGCAGGCGTCGAGGGCTTCCATGAGGGCCACCCCCATCTCGCGGTCGAGTTGACCCAGGCCGGGCATGGCGCGTTGCGAGGTAGCCAGCGGCATCAGGTCGGTTGTGACCACCCCGGCCTTGGAATAGCGGTACCCGTCACGCCAGGTCTTCCGGACGCCGTGGGTGGCGGCCTTGACTAGCGCGAGGGTGTCGTTGGTCGCCTCGGGAAGCGTGACGACGGTGGAGATCGATCTCTGCGGCCGGTCGCGGTCATGCTCCGAGGTGTGGAAGAAGACCGTGACGTGGTTGGTCGCCAACCCCTCCCGCCGAAGCTTCTCGCCGAGTCTGGAGGCATGGGTGGCGACGGCCTGCTCCATCGTGCCGCGATCCTCGACGCGCTCGGAGAACGACCGGGTTACGGCGCATCCCTTCCGCGTCGGGGCAACGGTCTCCAAGTCGAGGCAGGCCGTCCCGCGGAGCTCGTGCACGAGGCGTTCGCCCACCACCGTCAGAGCTTTGCGGGCGATCCTCGGGTCAAGGTCGCGTACGTCGGCGACGCTCTCGCACCCGAGCGCCTCCAGCCGGCGGGCCGAGGCCGCCCCGACGCCCCAGATTTCCTCTGGCGCGACTCGCACCATCCAGTGGTCATACTGGACCGGGTCGGTCAGGTCGCAGACTCCTTCGAGCTCGGGCGCCTTCTTGGCGATGTGGTTGGCGAGCTTGGCCAGCGTCTTCGTCGTCCCGATGCCGACGCAGGTGGGGATGCCCGTCCAGGCCCGCACGGTCGCCCGCATGTCCCGGCACAGGGACGCCCGGTCCCGCTCCCGCACGTCCGAGATGTCGAGGAAGCTCTCGTCGATGGAATAGATCTCGATGCGCGGCGAGAAATCCCTATAGATCGCGTTCACACGGGCGGACATATCACCGTAGAGGGCATAGTTCGACGAGTAGACCTTCACGCCCTGCTGGCGGCACATGTCGCGGATCTTGAACCAGGGCTCACCCATCTTGATGCCGAGCGCCTTGGCCTCGGTGGTCCGGGCAATCGCGCAGCCGTCGTTGTTGGACAGCACGATCACGGGAAGGCGCGCAAGGCGGGCATCGAAGACCCGCTCGCACGAGCAGTAGAAGCTGTTGCCGTCGGACAGGGCGTAGGCCCGGGCGCTCATTCGCAGCGGCGCCGGGCGCACACGGAACCGGAGACGACGCCCCAGACCTCGACCAGGGCGTCGGGCGCCAGGCTGAACTCGGGGAAGCGCGGGTTGGCGAAGTGCAGGGTGACCCGGGGTCCCTGTCGTTTCCAGACCTTGAAGGAGCGCTCCCCGTCAATGTCGACCACCACGACGTCGCCGGTACGCGGGGTCAGGGACCGGTCGACCACCGCGAGGTCGCCGTCGTGCAGGTGGGCGAGCAGCATGCTGTCGCCGGCGACCCGGACCAGGAAGGTGGCAGGGCGATTGACGATGAGCAGGCGCTGGAGGTCAATCTCCTCCTCGATGAAGTCATCGGCCGGGCTCGGGAAGCCGGCCCGGACGGGTCTTGCGAGAAGCGGCACCGGCATGGGGTAGCCGATGACGATTTCGATGACCTGCATGTGATCCTCCGCGAATCCACGTTACGAACAAACCATGAACGGATTCGACGCGTTCCGTCCAGCGGTCACGCTTGATGGCGGACGCACATTTCGTTGCGGACCTCTTTCCCGGATGGGCGATTGCGAACGCTACGGGGGGACGACGAAGCGGTCTCGCCGCTTGCGACAGGTCCGCCCGGCCCGGAAGGTCGGTTTCCGCCGGCGGTTCGGGTCCCGGGCCGCCAGCGGGGAGGCATGACCACGGGCACGGTGACGGGCCTCGTCAAGGCTCGTCACCGTGCGACGGGACACATCTGATCGGGCCCAGCGGCGTCAAACCGAAGCCATAAGGTTTCGGTCTGTTCGATTTGCCAGCCGGGCTCCCGCGAGACATTCATGACCATCCATGACGATGCTCCGTCCCGGCCGGGCGTCTCCTCGGGGGCGGGCCCGGTCGGCCTCGACCGCCGCCGCTTCGGGGCCATGGTGCTGGCGGCGGGCGCCGGAAGCCTGTTCTCGCGCCGGTCGGCCCTGGCGCTGTCGGCCTCTGAGGAGGCCCGGTTCATCGACTTCGAATGGATCGACGCTTCCCGAAACCGCGCGGTGCCGGCCAGGCTCTACTGGCCGGCGTCGTCCACCAGGAAGGGCCCGATCCCCCTGATCGTCTTCTCCCACGGGCTCGGCGGCTCGCGGAAGGGCTACAGCTACCTCGGCGAGGGGTGGTCCGCGGCCGGGACGGCCAGCCTGCACATCCAGCACGTCGGCAGCGACGAGACGCTGTGGCAGGGCAACCCGCTCCTGCTGCTTGACCGGCTGGACAGCGCTGCCGACGAGCGCGAGGCCATCGAGCGGACGCACGACGTGCGCTTCGGGCTCGACCGCCTGCTCGACCGGGGCGGCCCCTTCCACGACACCATCGACCGCAAGCGCATCGTCGCGGCCGGACATTCCTTCGGGGCGAACACAACCCTGATCCTCACGGGCGCCCAGGTCGTCCGGGACGGGAAGCTCCTCGGGTACCGGGACCCGCGCTTCACCGCGAGTATCGTCATCTCGGCACCGCCCTTCTACGGGGAGACCGACCTCGCGGCGGTGCTCGCCTCGGTCGACGTCCCAACACTCCACGTGACGACGACCGAGGACACGATCCGCATCCCGGGTCGCTACTCGCCCGCCCAGGACCGCATCGACGTCTACGCGGCGATCCCCACCCCCCGGAAGGCTTTGGTCGTGTTCGAGGGCGGTTCGCACAGCGTCTTCACCGACCGAACCCTCCGGAACGGCGGCCCGCTGAACCCCCTGGTCAAGCGGGCAACTGCGGAGGTGGGCCTCGCCTTCCTCGACCTCGTCTACCGGTCCGATCCCGTGCCCCTTGAGGACTGGAGCGCGACCTGGAAGCCGATCCTGGCGGCGGCGCCGGCACCGTTCCAGGTCACCCCGAGGCGGATAAGCGGAAGGCGCCCCGCGTAAGCGCCGTATCCTCTACACGGCAGGCTGAGGCTCGCAGCCCTACCAAGGGGTCGAAGCCCATACCCGCTTTGAGGGATGCGGCAGGAGCCAGCCCTCGGCGAACGCTCATCTGCGATCACGCCTCTCCGTGCAGGGTCCGGCGGAAGAGCGCGAGCATGTCGTCCCAGCCACGCTCGGCGGCGGCGGGATCGTGGACGGGGAAGTCCGGCATCATCCAACCGTGTGCGGCCGGATAGGTGCGCGTTTCGTACCGCACGCCGGCCTGCGTCAGCGATGCCTCCAACCGCTCGGCCATCGCCGGCGGATAGCTGCCGTCGTCCGTGGCCGCGGCGACGTAGACCTCCGCCTTGATCCTCGGCGCGAGGAGGTGGGGGCTCGTTGGCGCGTCGGTCGCGAGATTGCCGCCGTGGTAGCTCGCCGCCGCCGCGAACCGGACTGAACCGGAAATGCGTGGTGCCCGGATTGTCGTAGATGCAGAGCGGTAGGCCACTCTCCCGCGCAACTGTGACGAAGTGCTCGAACACCTCATCATCGGTAAGCGGAGTGTAGGACACGGACGCGAGCAGCCCGGCGACGGCACCGGCAGCCTGCGCGTCCTGTGCCAGCCGCACAGCCTCATCCGTTCGCAGTGCCCCAACCCCAACGACGATCGGTACGGCTCCCGCCTCTTCAAGGGTGCCGTCCAGTGCGCGACGGCGTTCCGTACGCGAGAGGAAGAGATACGTCCCCGTACTGCCGAGGAGGCCAATCGAGTTGACCCCTGCCGCGCAGAGCGGGGCGACGAGCTTGCGCAGGGCAGGCACATCTACTCGACCCTCAGCGTCGCCTGGAGTGATGGGGAAGGCGGAAAGCCCGCTTAGGAACGTGGACATCCTCCTGCTTACCGCCTCCTGGCATCGCCTTGAAACTGGGGAAACGTATGAGAAGCAGCTTCCGACTGTAGGTCCGCACCGGGTGGGGAACGGACCCTGACCCTTCGCCCTGAAGCGGACATTCCGCATCCGACCCAACCCAGTCGTTCAGGCTCCCCAGCGCGGCGCCCGAAAGCGGACGTAAGAGGCAACACCGTTGTACGACTGAAGCTGGCCGCAAGTCGTCTGGCTGGTTTCAATAGCGCAATGCGCAAAACCAGACGCGCAAGCATCGACGCTAGATTGTCAGAGGCGAACGTTTACCCGACGTTTGAATAGCCGACACCGTTTACTGACAGAGATGCAGCCATTTTTCGGCAGCGAAACTGAGGTTTAATCAATCGCCGGAAAAACGGTCGGATACCCGACATGGCGTTTAGGTTGCTTTCGACCCTTGGCGGCCCCTCGGAAGGTCCGCTTCGCAGCATCCTAGTGGAGGATGATCTACGTCCGAATTGAGTGGAAAGCGGCCATTCATTTGGCTGAGTTAAACAGGGCGTTCTGAACTGCGAGGTTCGGCTGGGCCGATCGCTATGGTCCCGAGCAACAGGACGCTGGCTGACCGCTTTCACGAGCTTCTTGGATCGGCGGACAAGGCACGTCACCGAAGGAGCAGAACACGCAGCAGTCGCCCGCATTCGGGCGCAGGAGCGTACCGCAGCCGGTGCACTCATAGAAGAACTGGCAGGCGTCGGTCGGCATCGTTTCCGTCGCTTGATGGCTGCAATGCGGACATGTGAGAGTGGATTGAAGCTGCATCCGCCTTACCGAATGGCCTTGAGCACCACCGGCTCAAGGTAGGGTTCCCACACAAGCGCCAGGGCAACCAGCGCCGATCCGAGCCCGAGTAGGGCAACCGTGCGCCGGGATGATCCGGTGCTGGCACATGGACCAGCCATGGCGCAGGTCGTTGCCCGGCTGCGGAAGAACAGCGCCCACCCCACGAGGAGGGCCAGCGCAGCCCCCCCGAGCAGGAGCGGCCGGATGCTCGCCAACATCGCCAACCCGCTGAACACGGCTCCCGTCGCCCCAATACCGAGGAGCGCCACCGGCAGGGCGCAGCAGGACGATGCCGCCAGAGCACCCAGCCCAGCGACAGTACCAAGTCCGGCGAACCAGCTTCCTGAGGGAACCGGCAGGCTGTCTGGTGGGTGCAGGGTGGGACTCGCGGGAGCCACTATGGATGGTGTGTCGATCATGATCATGGCACTCTGCATCCCGTAGCCACTACTGGATCAAGCGCAAAATGGTCACAGGTCCGCGCGGCCTCTCCATCGGGCAACTCGCGGCGGCGGCCGGGGTCAATCTGGAGACGGTCCGCTACTACGAGCGCATTGGGCTCATGCCGCCGCCCGCCCGCACCGGAGGCGGTCACCGGGCCTACGATCCCGCTCACGTCCAGCGTCTGGCGTTCATTCGCCACGCCCGTGCGTTGGGCTTCGGGATCGAGGACATCCGAACCTTGCTGACGTTGGCTGCGCCCGGTCACCGATCCTGTGCTGAGGTGCAGGACATTGCCAGTGCGCACCTGTCCGAGGTCCGCACCAAGCTCGCTCATCTCGTCCGGCTTGAGCGCATCCTTAGCGAGACAGTTGGCCGATGCAGCGGAGGGCCGACGCCTGCTTGTCCGGTCCTCGACATGCTTGATGCTCCAATGTGAGTGACCGGTCCGCTTCAGGGTGAAGGGCCAGTGTCCGCTCCCCACCGAGGCTGTGTGAGAACGCGTTTGCGGACTGGACGGACCTGACAGCGCAAGGCCCAAAGGGACCGGGCTTTCAGCCTCGGATGGCTGCGATGAGCGGGCTGGCACCGAGGATCGCGATCACCCGCTTCATGTTGTAGGCAAGAACCTGCAGGCTCATCTCACCGGCCACGTTCCTCAGCCCCCGGGTCAGGAAGTGGGTCGCTCCCATCCAGGCTTTCAGGGTGCCGAAGACGTGCTCGACCGTCTGGCGGCGGTCACGCATCGCGTTCGGGTTCTCGTCGAGCCGGCGCTGGACGGCTTCCAGCACGTGCTCGTGTTCCCAACGCGTGATGCGACGCTGCTCGGCGGGCGTGCAGGAGGTCTTGATCGGGCAATTCGAACAGGCCGACGTCCAGTACCGCCGTAGGGTCATCCCGTTCTCGATGCTCTCGAAGCGATAGGTCAGCGTCTGGTCCCCCGGGCAGCGATAGGTGTCGTCGCTCGCCTGGTAGACAAAGTCCTGCTTGCCGAATCGGCCCTCGGCCTTCGCGCCGGACGTCATCGGCTTTGGCAGGGTGACCGCGATCCCCGCCCGGTCGCAGGCCAGGATCTCCTCACCGGAGAAGTAGCCCCGATCCGCCAGAACCTGGATGGCTTCCTCGCCCGCGGCGGCCTGAGCTTGCCCCGCGATATTGGCGAGCTGGGTTCGGTCGTGGCCGACGTTGGTCACTTCATGGGCGACGACGAGGTGATGCTTCGTGTCCACCGCGGCCTGAACGTTGTAGCCGACGAGCCCGGTGCCCTTACCGTTCGTCGCCATGGCCCGTGCATCGGGGTCGGTCAGCGAGATCTGTCGGTCCGGCGCGGCCTCGACGAGCGTCTCCATCGCCTGCAACGCGCGCAGCCGATCCCGGAGTGCAGAGAGCCGCTCCTTCAGGCGTGGGGTTCGAAGCTCTGTCACCTCGGCCTCCTGACGGTCGGCGGTATCGAGGGCCGCGAGGTAGCGCACGATGCTCGTCTCGACCTGCTCGATGCGCCTGCGGACCGCGGCCGGGGTGAAGTTCCGGTCGCGCGTGTTCACGGCCTTGAACCGGCTGCCGTCGACGGCCACGACGCCTCCGGCCAGGAGACCGACCTGCCGGCAGAGCATCACGAAGTGCCGACAGGTCGCGCGAAGCGCATCCCCGTTCTCGCGTCGGAAGTCGGCGATCGTCTTGAAGTCGGGTGCGAGGCGGCCGATCAGCCACATCAGTTCGACATTGCGGCCAGCCTCCCGTTCCAAGCGCCGGCTGGACGGGATCTGGTTCAAGTAGCCGTACAGGTAGAGCTTCAATAGCGTCGCAGAGTGATAGCCGGGTCGACCGGTGGCGGCGGGCGTCACGCCGGCAAAGCCGAGTGCTGCGAGATCCAATTCGTCGACAAACGCATCGACGACGCGGGCTGGATTATCTTGCGTGACGTAATCGTCCAGGCAATCAGGAAGCAGGGCAACCTGGTGACGATCTGCAGCTTGGACAAAGCGTGTCATCCCGGGCCTCCGCTAGAGGATAAGTCTAACACAAAAAGTATCAAATTAAATATATGTTGCCATAAATCGCTGATTTACTGTCGAAGATTTCAGATCCAGGGATCGAACGATCGACGTCGCAGATTTCTTTGAGCTTCCTTGCGATCTTGCAACGATCGGGATGGGGGGGCAAAAAGCCTGCCCGTCGCTCTCCCAAGCGGCCGGACATCCCCAGCTTGGCGTCCTCTTTTCACACAGCCTCCACCCAACCCGGACTTTGCCGTATGTAGCTACATGCGTCGGGAAAACAGTTGAATACCCGACATCGAGGCTGGCTGGACCGATACCCAAGTTGAGTGGTGAGCCGCCATTCCGCTTCGCGCCCACTGCTAATGCAAGGCGAAGAGCAGCGCCTCCTGTGTCCAGGGTTGTTCGATAAAGTCGATTGCTCCTGCCTTCATCGCGCGTACCCCGAAGCTGATGTCGCGACAGCTCGCACCGACCGCCACCGTCACCTCTCTGCTCGAAGTTTTAGAACCCGGCGCTCGTCTTCGGCGGACAGGGAATCACTACCACCGGCTTGGCTCAGAAATTGGTCCACGATCTCGTCACCGCCCGAGGCAGTCGCGAAGCCCCCGGAGCGCCCGCCCGGACGCGCCAGGACGAGCTCGGTCCGCCATGCGCCATCTCGACGGCACGACACGCGCGTCTCGCGGGAGCGCCTCGAGTCCTCCAACGTCAGGTCGTAGGTGCGGCATAAGCCACCGCCCTCCACCGTGTACGAAGCGACCATGGTGACGGTTCCGCGTGCACTGTTGGCTGGGTCCGAGAACGACGCTGATCTGCCGCTTGGCAAGGAGGTCAGTGCCTCCGAGACCGTAGGGCCGGCGGCGGGCATCGACGTCAACCCGGCGACGTTCGTGTCAGGCGCTGCACGCCGTCCAAGCGTCCACCCCGCCGCGCCGCCGACCAGCAGGGCCAGGCTGGCGGCAAGGGGCAGCGCTGCCCGCACTCGCCGGCGCCGGTTCGCCGGCGGCGCAGGTGCCACGACGGCCTCGCCGCCATCGACGACACTGAAACGGCGCCGTCCCGCTGCATCGGCACGCAGGATGGCTGCTTTTAGCCGGTCAGGCGGAGCGATCCCGGTATCGGCCGGCACCGGCGCAAGGAGAGCTCGCACCTCCGCGTAGGCGGCAAGGCGGCTCGCCAACTCCGGGCATTCGTTTAATCGTGCGCGCACCCGCTTTGCTGTCTCGGGATCCAGTTCGCCGTCCGCCAGCGCCATCAGGGTCTCGTCGGTGACCATGTCGTCGGTTGTCATGATCCTATCCTGTCCTCGACGGAGCGACCCCGTCCGGCATCAATCCCATGTCCTCGGCGAGCCGTCGTCGCGCACGCGCCAATCGGCTCATCACCGTGCCGATGGGGATGCCGAGCGCTTCCGCCGCCTCGCCGTAGCTGCGGTCCTCGACGCAGACGCAGATCAGCACCTCGCGCTGTTCGATCGACAGGGTTGCCATACGGTTCTGCACCGAGCCGAGCATCAGTGTCGCTTCTGTCGCCCGTACGCCGTCCTCGCCGACCGCGTCCTGCGCTGCCGAGATTTCGTCCTGATATCCTTCGGTCCGCCGCTTCCGGACCACGTCGATCCGAAGATTTCGAATGATCTGGAACATCCAGGCGTCGAGCCGAGTCCCCTCCTGCCACTGATCTCGGGCGCGTAACGCCCGCTCGCAGGCCGCCTGCACGAGGTCGTCGCCATCCTCCCACGAACCGGTCAACGAGGTCGCGAACCGGCGCAGGCGCGGAAGCAGGTCGATCAGGTCCTGAGCGAAGGTCGATGCCATCTGGGCTCGCGTTTCGGGATCAGGAACGGAGCCCCATAGGGACGTATTCCAACCACCCGCAAATTTTTACGTGCCAACCGCAAGGGACTAGAACCCGGTTCCGCTCGTTACCGCGCCGCCTGCAACGTTCGACCCGACACTTCACACCCTACCCAGGGAGCCACCTCCCATGCGCCCACCGGTCCGCGCCATAGCGCTCGCTCTGACGCTCCTGATGCTCCACCCGCCACTCGCCCGCATGATAACGCTGGCGACCGGTGTGCCGCTGCAGAGTTTCTCCGCCATCGCGGACGACGAAGATGAAGACGACGACGACGATGACAAGCGTCCCGAACTCGCGGTCACGGGACTGACCGAGGCCGAACTGGAGAGGTTGCGACAAGAGGGTTTCGGCGTGGTGTCGACACGCCGGCTCGGTCTGTTACCGGGCGTCACCGCCCGGTTGACGATACCGCAGAAGGTCTCGAGGGCGCACGCCGTTTCGCGGGTGCGCGCTATCAACCCCAGCGCCACCGTCGACGGAAACACTCTCTACCGGCAGAACTATACGGTTCAATCCGGCACCGGCTCACCGGGCGAGGGGATCTCCGATCCCTTTTCGCTGGTCGACTGGCCGCACGACGACGCGTGCGCGGCCCGCGGACCCATCGGGCTGATCGACACCTCCGTGGACCTGGCGAACCCGGCGTTGGCCGGACGCAGCATCGAACGCGAGACCATCCGCGGTCCGCAGTACCAGCCGTCCTCGACCGGTCATGGCACAGCCATCGCCGTCCTGCTCGTCGGGCACGGACCGTTCGAAGGAGGCGCCCCAGACGCCAAACTCGTCGCAGTCGATGCCTTTCATCGGGACGGGACGCAGGATCTGGCAGACACGTTCGACCTCGTCACCGCCATCGACCTGCTGGTTGCCCGCAAGGTCTCCGTCATCAACCTCAGCATCGCGGGAGCGGAGAACGCCTTGCTCGACCGTGCTGGTCGAGCCGCCTTGGACAAGGGTGTCCTGGTCGCTGCGGCAGCCGGAAACAACGGTCCCGCCGGACCGCCGAGCTATCCCGCGGCCTACCCGTGGGCGGTCGCGGTCACCGCAGTCGATGGCCGTCTCGCGGCTTATCCACGAGCTGCGCGTGGAGGCTACATTGCCTTGGCTGCACCAGGCGTGCGCCTTGCCTTGCCCGCAACGGACGGCAAGCTGCACCTGTTGACCGGGACCTCCTTCGCCGCCCCGTTCGTCACGGTCGCCCTCGATGCCCTACAGGGGCAGGCGCCCGGCATGCGTCCGACAGAACTTGTGCACTTCCTGAAGGCGTCGGCCCGCGACCTTGGTGCCCCAGGCCCGGACCCGGTCTTCGGTGCCGGCCTCCTACAGCTGCGCGCCGCCTGCGGGCGGTCATGATCTGCAGGCGTCGGGAATAAGTTGATCGAGGTTCCGTTTCCCGGATTTCCGAACGCCTGAGGAGTCCGCGGTGACCGCCTTGACCGAGGAAAAGCTGCCCCCACCCGCATTATTCCGTTACGAGCTCCGTAACCGGTTCGACCATCGGTTCGTCGTCGCGGTCCTGGCCGCCGCCGGAAGCGCTCTGGTGTGGTTCGGGGCCGGGACCCTGTCCGTCTCCGGCCGCATCGCGCTCATCGTGTTCCTGCTCACCGGCATTGGCTGGACCCTGACCAGGCTGAACGACACAACGGTCGCCTTGGTGGCGACCCTCGCGCTGGTGCTTCCCGGCATAGTCCCGCAGAAGCAGATGTTCGCGACCTTCGGCGATCCATTGATCTGGTTGCTGGTCGCAGCGTTCGTCGTCGCGGCCGTGCTGCGCGAGACCGGCGTGACCACACGCGTCTCGCTGGCGGTGCTCGGGACCGCAGGCTCCGTACGGCAGCTCTTCTACCTGTTGACCTTCTTCATCGTGGCCACGGCGCTCGTCATCCCCTCGACCTCGGGCCGGGCCGCCTTGTTGCTTCCGGTGTTCCTGGCCCTCTCCGAGGCGGTGGACGACCGACGCTTCCGGCGCGCGCTCGCGCTCCTGTTCCCGAGCGTCATCCTGCTCTCGGCCGGGGGGTCGCTGATCGGAGCCGGTGCGCACCTGGTCGCTGCCGGCTATATCGCGAACGCAGACGGTCAGCCGGTCAGCTACCTGCGCTGGCTGGAGCTCGGCATGCCGTTGGCGCTGCTCTGCAGCCTGTTCGCGACCGAGGCCGTCCTACGCCTCTTCTTATCCGGCGACGAGCGCCGCGCGCTGCCGCGGGTGCCGGCAGGGGCGTCGGTAGCCTTCGGCTTGCGGGAGGGCTACGTCGCCGGCATCGTCCTCCTGACCGTAGCGTTGTGGGCGACGAGCACCTGGCACGGGATTTCTGCACCGGTGGCGGCTATCGCCGCCGCCGTGGCCCTGACGATCCCTTCACTGTCGGGAGTTTCCCTAAAGACCGCCCTACGTGCGGTCGAGTGGGAGCTCATCCTGTTCCTCGCCGCGACCCTGGTGCTGGGACGCTCACTGGTTTCTACGGGCGCCGCAGAGTGGCTCGCAACCTGCCTCCTCGCCAGCGTGAAGGAAGACCTGCTCCACGGGCCCATGTCGGTAGCAGCCTTCGTCGCGGTGGTGTCGGTCCTGGCGCACCTCGTGATCACTTCGCGGACCGCGCGCGTGACGGTGCTGGTACCGACCCTCGTCCTGCCGATCGCAGCCCTCGGCTACGATCCGGCGGGCCTCGTGCTCCTCTGCGCCATGGGTACCGGCTTCTGCCAGACCCTGCCGGTCAGTGCGAAGGCAGTAGCTCTGTTCGGTACCCTCGATGAACCGACCTACGACGCCGGCGACCTCCTCCGCCTCAGCGCCGTGCTGGCACCCGTCGTCACCCTGCTTCTGCTCGTCTTCGCCCTCTGGATCTGGCCGGTGCTCGGAATGCCTCTCGCTCGCTGAGCTCGGTCCAGCGCGAACGATCCCAGCCGCGGGAATAATGCCCCACGGCCTCCGTTCCTCGCCCGAACGGCCCGACGGACCCACAGGAAACCACCATGAGCTTGACCATCTTGGTAGCCCCCTCGGGGTTCAAGGAGAGTCTCGGTGCCCGGGCAGTCACGGAAGCCATCGCCGAGGGCGTGCGCCGCGCGATGCCCGACGCCCGCATCCTGAAGGCCCCGATGGCGGATGGCGGCGAGGGCTTCGTCGAGGCCCTGGTGAGCGCCACCGGCGGCACGACCCATCGCCTGACCGTCACCGGTCCGGTCGGACTGCCGGTTCCGAGCTTCTTCGGCTTCCTCGGCGGATCGGGTCCGCGCACGGCCGTCATCGAGATGGCGGCGGCGGCCGGGTTATCGCTGGTGCCGCGGGACCGGCGCGACCCGACGCGCACTACGAGCTACGGCGTGGGCGAGTTGGTCCGCGCGGCGCTCGACGACGGCGCCGCGCGCATCCTGATCGGCTGTGGCGACAGCGGCATCAACGATGGAGGCGCAGGCATGGTCCAGGCGCTCGGCGTCGGCTTGCTGGATGCGGAGGACCGTCCCCTCGGCTTCGGCGGCGGGGAGCTTCCACGTTTGGCGCGTATCGACGTGGAGGGCCGCGACCCGCGTCTGGAGCGGGTTCGGATCGACGCGGCTGTCAACTGGTACAACGAGCTCCTCGGCGAGCGCGGCGTCGCCCGTGTGTTCGGACCACAGAAGGGCGCGACGCCCGTCCAAGTCGAAGAGCTCGAATGCGGCCTTTCCGTCTACGCCCGCTGCATCCGGGACGCGACCGGCGTGGATTGCGCCACAGCACCCGGGGCCGGCGCGTCCGGCGGCCTCGGCGCCGGCATCCTCGGCCTTCTCGGCGGCAGTCTGCACCCGCGCTTCGACGTCGTGATGCGATATCTCGCGTTCGACGGCCTCCTTGCGGAAGCGGATTTGGTGATCACGGCCGAAGGCTCGCTTGATGCCCAAACCCATCGCGGCAAGGTCCCGGCGGAGGTTGGGCGCCGCGCCAAGGCTCGTGGGCTGCCGGTTATTGCTCTCGCAGGCACTCTGGGTGAGGGCTGTGCGGAGAACCTCGATCATGGCATCGACGCCTTCGCAAGTATCCTGGAGCGGCCCTGTACGCTTGAGGAAGCTTTCGGGCGGGCCGAGGAGATGCTCGTCTCCGCAGCCGAGGAGGCCATGCGCATGGTCCGGGTCGGGCTTGAGGCGCGGCGCGATCCGGCAAGGTCAAGCGCTACAGCCGAACAGCGCACGCGTGCCGGAACGGATGTGAGGACCAGGTCGGTGGCGGACGAACGGCAAGCCGACGTTGCCTTGAAGGAGAACGTGCCCGCCGAGCATGTTGTCGTTCACCAGGCCGTAGCCGTGAGCGGACCAAGCCGCCGTTATCAACGCAAAGACCGCCGCGTGGACCGGGATGGCCGCAAGTGCACCGGGAAAAAGAAAAATATAGGCCCTCAGCTAGTGGCCGCCGTCTGCAACGGTAAAGCCGATCACGGCGAGCATCTGCTAACGCAAACGGGCCTCGGCCCCGTGCTCTTGCCCGCATAGGCGCTTCCACTTGGCTGCAGCCTGAAGCGCGCGAAGGCGGGCATACTACGCAGGCCGAGTGCCTGAGGACACGAAGCCGAGAAGCTAGGTTCAGCTCGCAGGAATAACGATCGCCGCAAACCTACGGAACCATGCGACAGTCAGAGTTATGGTGGAGCTCTTACGTCCGTGCCGAACCAACCGCCGATCTGCTTGCCCCCCCCTACGATGCGGGGGCCCCGCTCGTTATGATCGCGACTGGTACTGCGCCTATATCCGTTTTGGGCAAGATCTTTCCAGCTTCTTTAAATCCTGTCCTAGCGATATAGGAGAGCCACGGAGAAGCGCATGAACGAGGTTGATGAGCGGCGACTTGCAGCCATCCTGGTTGTAGATGTCGTTGGCTACAGCCGTCTCATGGGCGCTGACGAGACGAGCACGCTGCGCCGTCTGAAGGCCTTGCGCCGCGAACTGCTCGATCCTCGCATCGTGGGCGCGCGCGGTCGTATCGTGAAGTCGACTGGCGATGGCCTGATCGCCGAGTTCCCTAGCCCGGTCCGGGCGGTCTCCTGCGCTGTTGCAATTCAGCGAACGATGTTGACGCGTGAAGCAGGCGTGTCCGACGACGACGCGTTCAGACTTCGCATCGGCATCAACCTCGGCGACGTGGTCGCCGAGCCGGACGGCGACCTCTTCGGGGACGGCATCAACGTGGCGGCTCGGCTCGAACCTTTGGCGGAGCCGGGCGGGATCTGCATCTCGCATACGGTTCACGACCAGGTGCGGGATAAGTTGCACTATCCGTTCGAGGACCGGGGCAGGCAGTCGTTGAAGAACATAGCCCGGCCTATCGGCGTGTTCGCGCTGTCCGCCACAGCCATACTGGCGGTGCCTGTCGAGACCGACACTGAGACCGAACCTTCAGTTCGGACTTGGCCCGCAGTGCGCCGACTACCGATACGGTTCGCGCTCGCTGGTGGGTTACTCATCCTCACCGTTCTCGGCAGCCTCTGGTTATGGTTCCAGATGACGCCGCGCGAGGCGGGACGGATCCCGCCGGCGGCTCTCGCCGATGACCGTTCCGGCACGGACTGGATACCGGCCGCGGATATTCGGCAAAAGCTATTGGACATAGGTTACACGTCGATCACCGAGCTCAAACCCGATGATGGTTTGTGGGACGGCAAGGGGACGAAGAACGGCGTGGAGGTGAGGTTTCACGTCGATCCGCGAACGGGAGCGATCCTGTCCGAAAGGGCGGACGACTGAGACGAGCCGGGCTGGTTTGGCCCTCAGCTACCATTTGGCAGCGAGAGCGGCGCGCCGTAGTGGAACGTCGAGGTGCCTCCGGAGCTTTCGGTGAACGTACCATCTCCATGATCGGCCCATGCAGTCGTCACGGTCCCGTGCAGGATCCCCGCGCCGGTGCAGTCGAGGCTGATGGGCACAGGCGCATGCTTGAGATCTAGCGCGAAGCTTCCGCTGCACACGACGTAGCCCGTCGCATCTCGCGTGAAGAAGCTGATGCCGAGAAGGCGGACCGATGCGTGACCGTTCAGAACACTGCCGTTGGCGCGCTGGATCCGGAAAGGTAGGGAGTCGAGGCCGAACGTGCTGCCGCCCTCGCTTGAGCCGATCTGGATACCCGGCAACGCCTCTCCGCCGCAGCCGGACAGGAACAACAGCAGAATACCTGCAAAACCCGAGAACGCGCGCCGCCGCATCGAAACCTCGTCCGTTATACCGCCCGTCCACGTACGTTCGGCGCATGCCCCCCGCATCAGCCGTCCGCTCTGACTCACCTGCGGCGGACGCGTGCGGGACCAGGGGGTCATCCTGCGGGCATCCGCAGGAGCCGCAAGGCATTCGCGGTCACGAGGACCGTGGCTCCGGTATCGGCCAGGATCGCGGGCCAGAGCCCGGTGAGACCAGCCACCGTCGTCACGAGGAACACCGCCTTGAGACCGAGGGCGATGGCGATGTTCGCCCGGATGTTCGCCAACGTCCGGCGAGAGAGCTCGACCATCCGGGCCACGTCGGCGACGCGCCCATGCAGCACCGCGGCGTCGGCCGTCTCCAGGGCGACATCGGTACCGCCGCCCATGGCGATGCCGACATCGGCGGCCGCGAGCGCCGGAGCGTCGTTGATGCCGTCACCGACCTTCGCCACTACCGCACCCCCGGCCTGGAGCTCGCGCACGATCCGCTGCTTGTCCTCCGGCAGGAGCTCCGCCCGCGCCTCGATGCCAAGGGCTCCGGCCACGGCCTGGGCGGTTCGTGCGTTGTCGCCAGTAAGCACGACCGCTCCGACACCCTGTGCTGCCAACCGGTCGATCCCAGCCTTCGCGTCGGATCGAGGCTCGTCGCGCATGGCGAGCAAACCGGCCAAAGCGCCGTTTACCACCAAGACGGCTACCGTCTTGCCATCGCTGTTGAGTGCAGAAACCTGCACCTCCTGCTCCGCCGTAAACGCCACGCGCTCCGCCGCCGCGCGCGGCGAGCCGAGGAAAACGTCCAGGCCCCCGACCTTTCCAGTCAGGCCCTTACCGCCGAGCGCCTTCGTCCCGAATGCCGGTGGCACCGGTGCGCCGGCCTCTGCCGCCTTGGCAAGGACCGCCTTGGCGAGCGGGTGCGACGAGCCGCCCTCGAGGGCGGCCGAGAGCGAGAGCACGTCTCGTTCGGACCGTCCGAACCCGGAGATGTCGGTGACGACCGGTTTGCCTTCGGTCAGGGTGCCGGTCTTGTCGAAGGCGACTATGGTTACGGCGGCGAGCCGCTCCAGGACGGCACCACCCTTGATGAGCAGGCCCCGCCGGGCGCCGGCCGAGAGACCGGCCGCGATGGCTGCCGGTGTCGAGATGACCAGAGCGCATGGGCAGCCGATCAGCAGGATGGCCAGCCCCTTGTAGATCCACTCGGCCCAGGCCGCCCCTACGACGAGGGGCGGCAGCACGGCCACGAGGAACGCAACGCCGACGACGGCCGGGGTGTACACCTTTGAGACCCGGTCGATCAGGCGCTCGGTCGGGGCCTTCGCTTCTTGCGCCTCCTCGACCAGGCGTACCACCCGAGCGATCGTGTTGTCCCTGGCCGCCGCTGTGACGCGGATGCGAAGCGCGCCGTCGCCGTTGACCGTACCGGCAAAGACGGCTTCGCCGGGGCCCTTGCGCCGCGGCACGCTCTCGCCGGTGACCGGCGCCTCGTCTACCGCACTCTCACCGTCGAGGACGACTCCGTCCGCAGGGACGCGGTCCCCGGGACGCACCAGCACGCTCGCCCCAACCCTAAGGGCCGACGCGGGGACTTGCTCGGTCGCTCCATCCCGCTCAAGCAGGGCCGTGTCCGGCACAAGGCCGGTGAGACCACGGATGCTTGCTCGGGCGCGGCCAGCGGCGACGCCTTCCAACACCTCGCCGACTAGGAACAGGAAGACGACCGTCGCCGCCTCTTCGGTCGCTCCGATCAGGGTCGCGCCGATGGCCGCCACGGACATCAGCATCTCGATGGAGAACGGGGTACCATACCGGGCCGCGGAGACGGCGCGTCGGACGATCGGCACCAGGCCTACCATCATGGCCGCGAGGAAGGCCCAGCGCTCCGTCGTCGGCGCGACGTGGCCTAGTGCGTAGGCAAGCACCAGGGCCGTGCCGCACGCGAACGCCAGCAGCGCCTTCGGTGACCGCCACCAGGGAAGCTCGGCGGTGCTCGTATCCGTTGAGGTGGATACATCCGGCTCTTCGGCACCGTAGCCCAACCCCCGAACCGTCTCGGCGATGGCACGCGCGTCGATGCTCGGGCCGTGTCGAACCGTCAGGGTTTCCGTCGCCACGGAGACTTGGATGCCCTCGATCCCGGGCAGGCGCCGCACGGCATTCTCGACCTTGGTCGCGCAGGCAGCGCAATCCATTCCGGTCACGCGCAGGCGCGTTTGAGCTTGGTCGGTCTGGTCCAAGGTTGCAGCGTCGCTCATTGCCGATGCCTTCCACAATCTGAAGGTGATCCTATTTCCTCTACCGGCTAGAGGAGCAAGCGACATGAAGTCCATCGCGATCGGGGAGTTGTCGCGGCGCGCCGCGGTGAAGGTCCCCACGATCCGGTTCTACGAGGAGCGGGGACTCCTGCCGAAGCCGGAGCGAACGGAAGGCAACCGGCGCACCTACGGCGAGGCCGACGTCCGGACGCTGCGGTTCATCCGGCACGCCCGCGAGCTCGGCTTCGAGATCGAGGACATCCGCGCCCTGCTCGACTTGGCCGGCCATCCCGACCGGCCCTGCGGGGAGGCGGACGCCATCGCCCGAAAGCACCTCGCCGACATCGACGACCGGATCGCGCGGCTGACCGGCCTCCGGCAGGAGATGCAGGCCATGGTCGAGCAGTGCTCGGGCGGCGACGTCCGGGAATGCCGCATCATTGAGGTGTTGGCCGATCACGGCGAATGCCTCAGCGACCAACACTGACCAAGTCCGAAGCGCGCTCTTGCTTCTCTAGTCGCTAGAGGAATTAGGCAACGTGATCACCGCCTCGAACCGGAAGCCGAGATGACGGAAAGCCACGACCACGCCGGACACGACCATTCTCACGCCCACGGCGGGCACAGCCACGCCCCGGCGAGCTTCGGAAAGGCGTTCGCCATCGGGATCGCCCTGAACGTCGGGTTCGTCGTCATCGAGGCTGTATACGGTGTCCTCGGGAACTCCGTCGCGCTCCTGGCCGACGCGGGCCACAACCTCTCGGACGTGCTCGGCCTCGTGGTGGCCTGGGTCGCGACGGTGCTGGCCAAGCGCGCCCCGACCGCCCGCTACACCTACGGGATGAAGGGCTCCTCGATCCTGGCGTCGCTCTTCAACGCGGTGTTCCTGCTCGTGGCCGTGGGCGCCATCGGGTGGGAGGCGATCCAGCGCTTCGGCGAGCCGGCCCCGGTGGCGGGCAAGACCGTGATGGTCGTCGCGGCCGTCGGCATCCTGGTCAACGGTATCACCGCCTGGCTGTTCGCCTCCGGGGCCAAGGGCGACATCAACATCCGCGGGGCCTTCCTGCACATGGCGGCCGACGCTGCCGTCTCCGCGGGCGTGGTGCTCGCCGGCCTGGTGATCCTCTACACCGGCTGGACCTGGCTCGATCCGGTGACGAGCCTCGGCATCGTCGCCGTCATCGTCTGGAGCACCTGGGGCCTCCTGCGCGACAGCCTCACGATGTCGCTGGCCGCGGTTCCCCCCGGCATCGATCCGACGGCGGTCCGCGCCCACCTCGAAGGACTGCCGGGCGTCACGGCGGTGCACGACCTCCATATCTGGCCGATGAGCACCACGGAGACGGCCCTGACCGCGCACTTGGTCATCCCCGCCGGCCATCCGGGCGACAGCTTCCTGATGGAGGCCGCGCACGGGATGAAGGACGACTTCGGGATCGGGCACGTTACCTTGCAGGTCGAGACCGACGAGGCCACCGCCTGTTCGCTCGTCCCCGACCACGTGGTCTGACGCCGGCATGCAAGCCTGGATCTACACGCTCATCCCCGCAGCAGCGGCCATCATCGGCGCCGCCGTGGCGGTAAACATGCGACCGGGACCCGTCCTCGTCAGCGCCATCCAGCATTTCACCGCCGGCGTCGTCTTCGCGGCGGCGGCGGGCGAGATCCTGCCCGAGCTCAAGCATACGGGATCGATCTGGGCGACTCTGATCGGCGGTAGTCTCGGGGTCGCCGCGATGCTCGGCGTGCGCAGCCTCGAAAAGCGCGTGTCGGGCCCGGTCGGACTCATGGCCGTCACCGGAATCGACATTCTTGTCGACGGCCTCGTGCTCGGCATCGCCTTCGCAGCGGGCGCCAAGACCGGTATCCTGCTCACCGTCGCGCTGACGTTGGAGGTGCTGTTCCTAGGCCTCACAGTGGCGAACGAACTCGGCGAGGGAGGCGCATCGAAGCGGAAGGTCGTCGGCCTGACGGCGGCCCTCGTCCTGCTGCTCCCGCTCGGTGCACTCCTTGGCGGCCCTGTCGGCTCGCTGCCACTTTCCGTCCAGGGCGGCTTCTTTGCCTTCGGCTTGATCGCGCTGCTCTATCTCGTCACGGAGGAACTGCTGGCGGAGGCGCACGAAACGGAAGACCGACCTTGGGTCACGGCGATGTTCTTCGCCGGGTTCCTGTTGCTGCTTCTCATCGACGAGGCGATCGTCTGAAGGCAACAATCTCAGTGACAGCTCCGACCGCGCAGGACAGGCGGGGACGAAAACTACTTCGCATTCGCCAACGACTGCGCGTCGTTCGTCCGGGCGAGATCCGGGTCAGTCGTCGAAGTGGTGATGATGGTGATGGCGCCGTTCCTCGTAGAACGGCCTGTCCTCGTAGCTGCGGGGATGATGGTGCCGGACGACGACGTCCTCGTGGTCGCCATGCCGGTAGATATCGACATGGTCGTGCGGACGCCGCTGGCCGTAACCGCCCTCGTAGTATTGGGCGGACGCCGCCATCGGTGCCAGGATGAAAGCCAACCCGGCAATACCGGCAAGGTACCTTACCATCGTTGTTCCTCTCCGACCTCGAATGGCGTCAGCTTGTGCTGCCGCCGTTGAACGCGTTCTGAAGCCATCGTTCAGGAATGGACCGCCGGGAGATCGCGGCTCCGAGGCCGACCGGACATGCAATGCGCCCAGACGTCGTCGCCGCTGGCTTGGCCTTGCGAGAGATGTCGTGTGATTAGGAAAGATGCAGACATTCTTTGCCTACGCCGGCGCGGCACTCGCCGAGATTGCGGGATGCTTCGCTTTCTGGGCATGGCTCAGGCTGGGAAAATCGGCGTGGTGGGTCGCACCGGGCATGGTCTCCCTCGGGCTCTTCGCCTACCTCCTGACCCTTGTGGAAGTCGAGGCGGCCGGGCGCACCTACGCTGCTTACGGCGGGGTCTACATCGCGGCCTCGATCCTGTGGCTATGGCTAGCCGAGGGCCATCAACCCGACCGCTGGGACATCACGGGAGGCATCATTTGCCTCACCGGCATGGGCGTGATCCTTTTCGGACCGCGTGGTTGAACGACCCGCCGTAAAGTCTGAGCGAACGGCATGATTGCAGATGGAAAAGGGGCCACGTGCCGGGTGTCGTCCCGCGCTCATGGCCCCTTCCAGCGACTGACCTAGTGCCGGTGTTCTTTCACAACGGTGTGCTCGTGATGGTCGTCGTGGTGGTCGTGAACCACCGGACGGTCGTGGTGATGCTCCTCGACCGTCGAATGGGTATGCTCGACCTCGTCGTGATGTCGGTCCCCGTGGACCGCGACGCCGCCGGGACCGACGTCCACGTGCTGGGCGAATGCGCTGATGGGGGTAAGGACGAGGGCGACCGAGGCGGACAGGGCGGCAATCGTGAGCTTCATCCGAATCTCCTCCAAGTTGGAATTGAGATCGAAATGCAGATCTCCGCAAAACCGTTCCGGGATTATTTCCATGCGGTTTCCGTAGGCGTTTGCACTCAACACTCTCGAGCGCGCGATCGAATTGTGCTTCGCGCATCAAGGGGGATCGAGCTTGGGATGCGCTGTCTGTTGAAAAATCGCACTCGAATTCGGTTTCGGGCAGATGGGATCTATCGATAAGCTTCAGGCTGTGTGGTGCCGATCGTGAGTTCAAGTCGCAGGCGCGACGGCTTGTGTCCATGGGCTGAAATCGTGGATAAGGGCCACGATGAACCTCGGTGGATGGCATAGGCGTCGGCGAGCGGCACGTGGCGGGTGGGCACTCGCCGTCCGCACGTTCATGCTCGTCCTGACGCTCGCGTTCGTCACCCCGTCGGCTGGGCTCGCCGAGGATCTAGGCTTTCTTGCCGGACGCCACGATCAAGGCACGGAATTGACTGCGGTCGAGACCTCAGCTTCGACAACGGTGGCCGACCTTGGCCTCGCGTGCCATGCCCATTGTGGCTGCCACCAGATGGCCGACCTTGACGGCGCGCCCTTCGCGCCTGCGCCGGACCGCCCGCAACCGTCCTACGCACGGACCGCCGACGCTCCCGTCTCCATCGCATCCGATCGTCTGGCCCGACCGCCCCGCACTTGAAGTGACGCCGCGCGCTCCCGCGCGCGGATTGCGTTCGGTCGCTCCCCAAGGCTCCGGACCCGTCTCTTCTTGAAACCTGCGGAGCGACCGCGGCGGCATGCGTGCCCGCCGGGTGTTCCGGTCGAGTGGTATCCATGCGCATCCTTGTTCTCGCGGCCATGCTGGCCATCGGCATAGCCGTCGGCGCGACCGTGCCCGCCGTCTCCGGCTTCGTCCGCAATACCCTGTCCGCAGCGGGGGTGCCGCCGACCCTGTTCGCGTTCACCGCTGGGCCGGGCGCCGCAGCGCCGACGACCGAGCCCGACCACGCCGAGGGCAACGGCCAGGAAAACGCCAAGGCCAGACCTGTCGCGAAGGATGCAGACGGTCATGCCCACGGCGAGCACGCGCATTCCGAGGCAGAGGGCGAGGAAGGCCACGTCAGGATGACGGCGGAGCAGGTCGAGACGCAGGGCATCCAAGTGGCCAAGGCCGACGGCGGCACCCTTTCACGGCACCTTCTCGTCCCCGGCACCATCACCCCTGACACCGACCGGATCGCCCGGGTCCCGGCTCGGGTGGTCGGGACCGTGTCGGAAATGCGCAAACGCCTCGGCGACACCGTCCAGAAGGACGAGGTCGTGGCCGTGCTCGACAGCCGGGAGGTTGCCGACGCCAAGAGCGAGTACCTGACCGCTCAGGTCCAGGCCGAGCTTCAGAAGATCAACTTCGAGCGCCAGCAGAAGCTGGTTGCATCGCAGGCGGCGTCCGAGTCCGCCTTCCAGAACGCGCGCGCCGTCTACCTGGAAAACCAGCTTCGCGTCGACCTCGCGCGCCAGAAGCTGTCGGCGCTCGGCCTGAACGCCGTTGAGGTCGCGGCTGCTCAGAAGCGCGACGAGGCGACACCGAACCGGTCCAGCCTGCGCCGCTACGAGCTGCGCTCGCCGTTCACGGGCCGCATCGTCGAACGCAAGGTCGATGTCGGCACCACCGTCGGCAGTCAGGGTGATCCGGCCGACCTCTACACGGTGGCTGACCTCGGGACCGTCTGGATCGAGCTCTCGGTCCCGACATCCGAACTCGCCAAGGTTACGGAGGGCGCCGCCGTCACCGTCACCCCAAGCCAGGAGGGCGGGGAGCGGCATGAGCGCGGCAAGGTGATCTTCGTCAGCCCGCTGCTCAATGTGGACACCCGCGCTGCCCGGGTCGTGGTTTCCCTGCCGAACAAGGACATGGCGTGGCGGCCCGGTACCTACGTCACCGCCGAAATAGAGATCGCGAACGACCAGGTTCCCGTGCGGGTGGAAAAAACGTCGCTGCAGACCATCGAGGGCAAGCGTGTCGTCTTCGTGCGGACCGAGGAGGGTTTCGAGAAGCGCGAAGTCGAGCTCGGGCGGTCCGACGATGAGGCCTACGAGGTCACCGCGGGGCTGAAAGCCGGCGAGGACATCGCGGTGGCTAATACCTTCCTGCTCAAGGCCGAGCTCGGCAAGGCCGAAGCCGACCACGACCACTGAGGAGCAGGACATGATCAGCCGAATTCTCGACGTCTCGGTCCAGCAGCGCTGGCTCGTCCTGCTGCTGTCGCTGCTCGCCGCCGGTTTCGGCGGCTACTCGCTGACTAAGCTGCCCATCGACGCGGTGCCGGACATCACCAACAACCAGGTGCAGATCAACACGACCGCGCCCTCGCTCTCGCCGGTCGACATCGAGAAGCAGGTGACCTACCCGGTCGAGACGGCGCTGGCCGGCATCAAAGGCTTGGAATACACCCGCTCGCTCTCGCGCAACGGCTTCTCGCAGGTCACCGCCGTCTTCGCGGAGAAGCTCGACATCTATTTCGCCCGTCAGCAAGTTGCCGAGCGGCTTGCGCAGGTGAAGGTGGACCTGCCGCCTAACACCGAGCCACGCTTGGGCCCGATCTCCACAGGCCTGGGCGAGATCTACATGTGGTCGGTGCACTACGCGAAGCCGGACGAGCGCAAGATCTCGGCTCCGGGCAAGTCGGGCTGGCAGCCGGACGGGAGCTATCTGACCCCTGAGGGCCAGCGGCTGACGACCGAGTTCGAACGCACGGCGTACCTGCGCACGGTCCAGGACTGGATCATCCGCCCCCTGATCAAAACGGTCCCTGGCGTCGCCGGCGTCGACGGCATCGGCGGCTTCGAAAAGCAGTACCACGTCCAGCCCGACCCCACGAAGCTGGCAGCTCGCGACCTGTCCTTCTCCGACGTCGCTCGGGCGCTGGAGACGAACAACGCCAACCAGGGCGCCCGCTACCTAGAGGACAACGGCGAGGGCTATGTCGTCCGCGCGGCCGGTCGCCTGGAGAACATGGACGAGATCGCCGATGTGGTCGTGGCCACGCGGGGCGGCGTGCCGGTCCGTATCAAGGACGTCGCCGACGTCCGCATCGGCCGCGACCTGCGCACCGGATCCGGTAGCGAGGACGGGCACGAGGTCGTCATCGGCACGGCCCTAATGCTGATCGGCGAGAACAGCCGAACAGTCGCAGCCGCCGTCGACGCTCGCATGGATCAGATCCGCAAATCCCTGCCGCCCGGCGTCGAGGTACAGACGGTTCTCAACCGAACGCTGCTGGTCGAGGCCACCATCCGCACGGTGGCCAAGAACCTCGCCGAGGGCGCGGCCCTCGTCATCGTCGTCCTGTTCCTTCTGCTCGGCAATATCCGGGCGGCCGTCATCACGGCGCTGGTCATCCCGGTTGCCATGCTGATGACCATGACCGGCATGGTTGAGGCACGGATCTCGGCCAACCTGATGAGCCTCGGGGCCCTGGATTTCGGCCTCATCGTCGACGGGGCCGTCATCATCACCGAGAACGCCCTGCGCCACCTCGCCGAGCGGCAGCATGGGCTTGGCAGGGCGCTCGATACCGAGGAGCGCCTGGAGACGGTCCGAGCCTCGGCCGAGGAGATGATCAAGCCGTCCCTCTACGGGCAAGCCATCATCATACTGGTCTACGTCCCGCTACTGACCTTCACGGGCGTCGAAGGGAAGATGTTCGAGCCGATGGCGCTCACCGTCATCATAGCCCTCGTCGCGGCCTTCGTGCTGTCGCTGACCTTCGTGCCGGCCCTGATCGCCATCGTGATCACCGGGCGGGTGACGGAGAAGGACAACCTCATCATCCGGGCCTTCAAGGCGATCTACCGGCCGGTACTGGGCGCGGCGGTACGGGCGCCATTTCTATTCGTCAGCGCGGCCCTGCTCCTCCTCGTCGGGGCCGGCGTGCTGTTCACCCGGCTCGGGACCGAGTTCATCCCGCAGCTAGACGAGAAGAGCATCGCGCTGAACGCCACCCGGATCCCGTCGACGTCTCTGACCCAATCGCAGGCGATGCAGCTCAACATCGAGCGGGCGGTCTCGAAATTCCCGCAGGTCGCCTACGTATTCTCGAAGACCGGCACCGCCGAGGTCGCCTCGGATCCGATGCCGCCGAACTCGTCCGATACCTTCGTCATCCTGAAAGCGCAGGATGAATGGCCCGACCCGGACCTGTCCAAGGCCGAGTTGCAGGAGCAGATCGAGAAGGCGGTCGGTGCGCTCGCCGGCAACGTCTACGAGTTCTCCCAACCGATCCAGCTCCGCTTCAACGAACTCCTGGCCGGCACTCGCGGGGACCTCGCCGTGAAGGTGTTCGGCGACGAGTTCGAGCCGATGCTCAAGGCCGCCAATCAGGTTGCGTCTGCACTGAAAGGCATCGACGGCGCCGAGGACGTAAAGGTGGAGCAGACGGCAGGCCTGCCGTTCCTGGAGATCAAGATCAACAAGGCCGAAGCCGCCCGCTACGGGCTCAGCACCGGGGCGATCCAGGAAGTCATCGGTGCCGCCATCGGCGGTAGGGACGCCGGCGTCGTGTTTGAGGGAGACCGGCGCTTCCCTATCGTGGTCCGCCTGACCGACAAAGTCCGCGAGGATCGAGAGGCGCTGGAGAACATCCCGGTGCCGCTGCCGCCCGGATCGAACGGGCGCGCGATCTCCGTGCTGCTGAAGCAAGTGGCCTCGTTCTCGGTGACCGAGGGGCCGAACCAGATCTCTCGGGAGAACGGCAAGCGCCGAGTGGTGGTGACGGCCAACGTCCGGGGCCGCGACATCGGATCGCTCGTTGCCGAGGCACAAGCCAAGGTCGGCGGCCAAGTGCAGCTTCCGCCTGGGTATTATGTGACCTGGGGCGGGCAGTTCGAAAACCTCGCCTCGGCCAAGCGGCGGCTGATGGTCGTGGTGCCGGTGTGCTTCTTCCTGATCTTCCTGCTGCTGTACTCGGCCCTTGGTTCGTCCCGGGACGCGCTGCTGGTGTTTAGTGCCGTGCCGCTGGCGCTCACCGGCGGCATCTTCGCTCTCTGGCTGCGCGGTATGCCGGTCTCGGTGCCAGCCGCCGTCGGATTCATCGCGCTCTCCGGCGTGGCGGTGCTGAACGGCCTGGTGATGCTGACCTTCATCAAGCAGCTGATCGCGGAAGGGCGCCCGAAGCGCGAGGCCATCCTAGAGGGGGCCATGACCCGTCTGCGGCCAGTAGCGATGACGGCGCTCGTCGCCTCGCTCGGCTTCGTGCCGATGGCCATTGCTACCGAGACCGGCGCCGAGATCCAGCGCCCGCTCGCCACCGTGGTCATCGGTGGCCTGATCAGCGCGACCTTGTTGACACTGATCGTGCTGCCGGCCCTCTACGCCCGCTTCGGCAAGGCGGCGGTGCCGCAGGCCGCTAAGAGGCCGACGGAGACGATGCCGCGGCACCTCAAGGCAGCGGAGTAGGCCCATGCGCGTCCTCGCGATCACGGTTACCATAGCCTCCATGGCCGCCTTCGCCACCACTTCCGCATCCCCCGAGGTCTCGGTCGACGCCGGCGACGCGCCGTTCGGGTTGTCCTGGGGACCGGTCGACGCGGTGCCGCGCCCGCTCAAAGTCGACCGCGAGGCCAACCTGACCACGCTCTATTATCCGCATGGCTGGCCGCCGACCCTCAGAGCGGGCACCGCGGAGGCAGTCCTTGTGGTCTGCGGAGACGATGAGCGTGGTCGGCGTCGGCCTCGCGGCGTTCCGGCACGACACGACAGCCCGTGCGAATTAACGTGCTCGGGATGAAGCCCCCTGTCGAGAGGAGCCACGTGCAAGGTAGGACGGTCAGGCCTCGCGTGCTCGATATCAAAGGATGCATCTCGCGCCGGAAGCCTGCACCGTCCGCTCAGTCTTGCCCCACGGTGACCGGAACGCCTCGGTTCATAGCCTCATTCCTGATCGGTCTTCAGCAGCCTCGGGACCGGCGCACCGACGGCGCTTGGCGCCGTGCTCTGGCGTGGCTGCTCGCTTTCGTCCTGATTATCACCCTCGTAGACCCGGCGCTGACATCGGCCCGGATAGGACCCGACCACGAGAATGGGTCCGGCACGTCGTTCCGGTTCGAGCCGGGTACGACCGTATCGGCTGCGGACAACCCCTCCGACCGCAGCAGGCTCGGACCGGTCCGATGCAACGGCTGCTGCCCCTGTCATGTGGCCGTTCGGCCCGACGGCGGCCTCGCGGTGCCCGCCCGCGTCGCACGAGCTCTGGAATTCCCGCTGTCCGGCGACGAATTCTGGTCCCAGAAGGCCGCCCCTCCCCTCGAGCCGCCGCGCGCCTGACTACTCGTTCGCTGCCAGCCGCGGCGGCGCACCGGGTCGAAGAGTCCTGTCGCGTGACCTGGATGTGAGTTCGCTTGCCTCGCGTGAGCGCGCGGCCTGTCGCTGTGACGGAGCCGCAGGTTGGAATCGCCTACGAGATCGAGTGGAGCGATGCGAGTGGCTAGTCACCCTTGACCAGCCCTGCACGGCCGACCGTCGAGCTGGAAGCCGAGGGCCGTTGGCAAGCGCAATCATGCCCGCCGGACATCTCTGGCTCCTCGAGGTGAGGGAGCCCACTGCCGTCGGACACACTGAAAGCAGTTTGCCCGCCCCAGGCGAGGCTCGCGCTGAGCGGCTCAACCGGCGCTCCCATGGCTCGCCTCGCGCGGCCTAGCCACCCCTGCGTCAACCCGGCTTCCGACCCTGCCGACCTGGAACGGCGTGGGAAGCCCCAAAGCCCTCACGAGAGAGGGCCGGACAACATATCGGAGCCCTTCTTGGTCATGCCTTCCCTGATTCATGCCCTGGCCCACAGGATCGTGGGGGTCGATTACCCCCACAGCCATTGGTGGGTCGACCTCCTGGCGCTGCTCGCCTTCGTGGTCGCGCCGGCCTGGACAGGATGGCTGATGGTCCGGCTCGGCCTGCGATGGATGAGGTCGGGAGGACTTCGACGGGTCCATCCGGTTGTCATTCCGTCTCGCGAGCCCCGAACCGGATCGGTGCCGCCGACGTCGGGCGCCGTCCATGAGCGCCGCGCTGGCTGGTGCCTGGAGCGTTTCGTGGTCCGTGCGACGCTGCGCTTTCAACTGCGTCTCGTGCTGCTCTCACTGCTGACGCTGCCCGCGGCGTGGCTGCTCCTCGAAATCCCCAAACACATCATCAACCGCGCCATTACCGACGCGGATGGGGACGGACGTCCGGAGATGGTCGTCCTCGGCTTCACCCTAAGCCAGGTAGAGTTGCTGTTCGCCCTGTGCGGGAGCTATCTCGCCGTCCTCACGCTCGGCGGGCTGGCAAAGTATGCGGTCAACCGATCGCGCGGGCGCGTCAACGAGCGTCTCGTACGCCGCCTGCGCCTTGCCATCCTCCGTCGCGCGCGAGACGAGCCCTCTCCCGAGCGACGGACCACGCTGGCGGCCGTGGCCATGCAGGAAGTTGAGCCGATCGGCTACTTCGGTGGGAGCCTCGTCGTCGTGCCGCTCGTGCAGGGCGGCACGCTCGCGACCAGCATCGCATTCCTGCTCCTCCAGAACGTCGCCCTCGCGCTGGCGGCGCTGATGATGCTGCCGGTCCAGCTCACGCTGCTACCGCGCCTGCAGCGGCGCCTGAACGCGAAGGTGCGTGAACGGGTTCACGCGACGCGGGCCCTGGGAGGTCTCCTGACGGCGGGGCCGGTCGGTCGGGGGCCCATACCGCTTTGCGACCGGGTCGCACGAACGCCCGCTCGCTCGCGGCAGATGCGCTTGGCAGAGGACCTTGAGCACGTACGCATCGAGATCAACGACCTCAAAGGCCGTCTCAAGGGCCTGTACAACTACACCTCCAACCTGACGCCGTTGTTCTTCTTTGCGATCGGCGGCTACCTGGTCGTGCAGGAGCGCCTCTCGCTCGGCGCACTCGTCGCCGCCTTGGCGGCCTACAGGGAGATCGCTCCGGCGATGCGCGAAATGTTCGATTTCGTCCAGAGCCGGTCCGACGCGAACGCGCGGTTCGAGGAGATCACGACGGTGCTGCGCCCCACTCTGCACGACCATGCACTTCGATAGGCCCGAGCGGCCGAGCGTTTGATCCGGTTGCTCTGGCCGGCCCGGCGTGCCCGCCGCGGGCGGCAGGAAGGCGACGCGAAGGGGTTCGACGAGACGGCCGCTGTTCACGAGGAACATGGCGGCGGCGAGTGAGAGATAGAATTACGCTGTGACTGAGAGCTTTGAGCATGAGCAAAAAATTGGGGCGCCTTCAAACCGGTTGGACTTCAAACCCGCGTGGCAAGCGGCGCGTTCGAGCCGATATCCGCAAAGCTGCAGATCGCTCTATGTTAATTATTTTAGCAGCATTGATGTTGGTGGTGTTCGTATTGATTATATTAAGTCAATGATGTGATTATCAGTTTTCCGTAAAATACCCTTATGCGAATGGGCCGCCACAGCCGCCACGTTGGACGTCCGCTATGGAGTATCGACCGCGGCTCATTGGATGACCGAGATGGGTGCGGAGCAGCCGACTTCTCCAGTCCGAGCGAATGTCTGCTTCCTCGATCACACTTCCCGAAAGCAGACCGGCAAAAATCCACCCATCCCGGTCGTAGAGCGGACGCACGGGTCGCGACCCAACGCGTCGGCTCAGTCCGTTTCCATGTCTGCCTGTAAGCGGGCGTTGTTTTGCATCCCGCTGTTTGGGTAGGATCAGTGGAGTGTCGCCCAATCGACCTTCGACAACGGATGTACCGCAAGCGGTATTTCGTCGGCGAAGGCAGGGGGCGCTATAGGAGGCGAAGAGCAGAACCGAGGGCATGGGTAATGAGCGTCTTCATGCAAAATATGGTCGCAATCTGTGCTTTTCTCCTGACGGAAAATAACCCGCCAGGGGATGATCCAGCGACAAAAGATCAACTTCGAGCTTTTGGAGATTTAATTAGATCTGAAACTTACTCTTGCCCAATAGCAACGAGCGCGACCTTCCTGGGCAAGAGTGGAAATGGATACGCCGTGAGGGTGACTTGTTCTGATACGACCGTCGGAGCATTTTACGTTCCGACCGAGTATGTATTAATCATAGACCAGGATTTTAATGTCGTGATACGTCCGATGAAATAATATTAGAGGACGAAACCCTTTGCTCTTAGATCGGTAAATGAGCGTATGGGCCGCTTCCCGAATGCGAAATCCTCAGGCATACGATCGACCGGATCGTCCCCTTCTAAATCAAATCCATCCAACCGGTAGCGACGCGCATCCAAACCTTGGTCGTCGGTCACGGCAACACGTTGCGAGCCCTCGTAATGGTGCTGGAGGCCTTGGGCCGAGCCAGGTCGAGGCCATGGAGATCCCAACCGGATCGGTCCGGATGTACGGCTTCGGGGCCGACACGACCATCGCCTCGCGTAGGGTGATCGGCTGGTATCCGACCGGGTCCTAGACCTCTCCTCCGACCGTCGGACCATGCACCCAGGCCCCCCTGACGCTTCGGCGGATTTCGCCAGCAACCGGTTATATGAAGCGTCATACGCACAAAGAATCAAAACGATGCAACAATAGCTTTCCCAAGATCAATGCCCCCCGACGGCGAAGGTCGCCCCAGGTTTATCGTGAGTACCGATGCGCTCGACCATCGTTGCCATCGCCTCGTTCATGCCGACGACGTCGACCGTGATCCCGTGGTGGCGGAGCTTGAGGACGACCCGGTCGAGGGCATTGATGGCCGAGATGTCCCAGAAGTGCGCCGCCGAGAGGTCGATCACGACGCCCTTCAGAGCTTCCTCGCGGAAGTCTGGATCGCCCTGATCTCAACCCCAATCTCAATTCGCAAACCCGTTACTCGGACGGGCTACTAGAGCCGTTTCCGGTCATGTTGGGTCGAAGGCATCGTATCCAGCAGCGGTGACGTAGTTTCGGCATTCGTGCGGGCGGAAGGCCTTGAAGGCTTCTCGGATGGCGGCCCAGAGGTCTGGCACCGTGCGCGCGGCGGCCGTGCGCAGGAGCGCCTTCAGCTTGGCGAAGGCTTGCTCGATCGGGTTGAAGTCCGGGCTGTAGGCCGGGAGGTAGAGCAGATGCGCGCCGGCCACCTCGATGGCCTTCCGCACGCCGGCCACCTTGTGGACGCTCAGGTTGTCGAGAATGACCGTGTCGCCGCGCTTCAGCACCGGGACCAGGGTATCGGTGACGTAAGCCAGGAAGCGCCCGCCGTTCGTCGCTCCGTCGAACAAGGTGGTGGCGACGAGGCCGCTCGTGCGCAGGGCGGCGGTGACGGTGGTGGTCTTGTAGTGCCCGTGCGGAGCGGAGATGCGGCAGCGCTTGCCCCGTAGGGATCGGCCATAGGACCTCACCATGTTGGTGGCGGCCGCCGTCTCGTCGATGAAGACGAGGCTGTCCGGATCGAGATCGAGTTGGCCGTCGAGCCAAGCGTCCCGGGCCGCCCTCACGTCCTCGCGCTGCTGCTCGTCTGCATGAAGAGCCCCTTTTTACGGGTGATGCCGTGGCGACCGAAGAACCGCCACAGCCCGCTCGTGCTGGTTCGGACACCCTGCTGGGCCAGCCTGTCGCGTAGTTCCCGCAGGAAAATCTGCGGATGCTCGCGGCAGCTCTCCAGGATCGTCTCGGCATGAGCCTCGATGGCGGGCGGGGCCCGGTCGCCGCCCGCGGGCTTGGGGGCGATCTCGCCCGCGTCCCGGAAGCGCGCGTGCCAACGGATCGCGCTGGCCTTCCCGACACCGAAACGCTCAGCCGCTTGCCGGCGCGACGATCCCGCTTCGACCGCTTCGATGACTCGCTCGCGCAGATCGACTGACAGAGCTGATGGCATGGCGCTCTCCTTCGAAAGCGCGCCATCGAATCAGACCGCGCCCCTCACCGCTACCCCCGACTCAAGCCGAACGGGAACGGCTCTAGCCTTCAAGGATAGGCGTGCCGCCGGTTCCGTTCGAAGGCCTGCTCGCAGGCCTGATCGAACAGGGCGCAGGGGGGCCTCTCGCCGTTGGGCTCCGTCAGCATCGGTTGACCGCCAATGTCGCCCAGGGAATGTTCCTGCGAATAGCGGGAGCGCGGATCAAAATATGGATCGCTCGTGTAACTGCTCATGAAGGCACCGCCCGCTGGCTGTTCGTTCCGGGCCAGAGCAGAAGTGGCCCATGGCGAAAGGATCGCCAGAGCCGCGAGGACGCGGATGGGCTGTCTCGACATCGGGAACTCCGAACGCGCAAGCCTGCCGAGCCGGCGGCGACGGAGAATGGTGGCTCACAAACTCTGATCAGGCAATCGAATAAACATTTGATCGCTGAAGTAAAATAGCTGTTTTTAATTTTTATTTATAAATTAAATTTTTGACTATTTTGCGCTTGAGCCGTCCCTTCGCCTCACGGCTAGTTGCTTCCCACCTTTTAAAGGCTGCGTGGCGATTTTCTGTTTCAAAATATTTTTAAAAAATCAATCGCGAATTCATTCGTAAGACCTTTCGTCTAGCTCTATCTAGCGGTCGACTTACTTCGCTTCGTTAAAAGACCTCCAAATAGCGCCTTTCCTCTGTTCGTCCGAGCGCGCTTCAGGCGCTGGCCGCATGGTGGGTTGTGCCGGGAAGCCCGATTTATCGATGAATCTTGTTCGGTTCGCCCTGAAATTCCGTAAGAGCTTCTACGTTCTGGCGATTTTGATGGCGTTGGGCGGCGTCGGCGCAATCGCCGTAGCGCCGAAGGACGTGCTGCCCTCGGTCGACATTCCCGTCGTTGTCGTGGTGTGGACCTATAGCGGTCTCGACGCCACCGACATGGTTCAGCGCATCACGAACTACAGCGAGTTCTCGCTGTCGAGCAACGTGAACAACATCAAGCGAATCGAGTCGACGTCCATCCAGGGGACCGTGACCGAGCGGATCTATTTCGATTCCGCCGTAAGCATCGACCTCGCCATGACGCAGGTCGATTCCGCCATGAACGCCATCCGCTCGCGCATGCCGCCGGGCGTGCAGCCGCCGGTGATCATGCGCTTCTCGGCCTCCTCAGTGCCGGTGATCCAGCTTGCGCTGTCCTCGGGCACGCTGCCGCTGACCAAAGTGTTCGATTACGCCCAGTACCGCACCCGCCAGCGCCTCGCCCAGGTGCCGGGCTCGACCTTGCCGTCGCCCTATGGCGGCGCCCCGCGCCAGGTGATGGTCGATCTCGACCTCGCCGAGCTCCGCGCCGTGGGCATGACGCCGCTCGACGTCACCAACGCGGTCCTCAAGCAGAACCTCGTCGTCCCCTCGGGCCTCGCGAAGATCGGTCGCCAACAATACACCGTGCGGCTCAATTCGAGCCCCCAGCTCGTCGATCAGCTTAACCGCATCCCGATCAAGGTCGTGAACGACCAGCCGGTGCTCCTGCGCGACGTCGCCCATGTCCGCGACGGCTCGCCGCCGCAGACCAACATCGTCCGCGCCGATGGCGAGCATTCCGTGCTGTTGCAGGTGCTGAAGAACGGCTCGGCCTCGACGCTGGACGTGGTCAACGCCGTGAAGGCGGCCCTGCCGGACATCCGCGCTGCCTCGCCCAAGGGCCTGTCGATCACGCCGCTATTCGATCAATCGGTCTTCGTTTCCGACGCCATCGGCGATGTCGTACGCGAGGCGGTGATCGCCGCCGGGCTCACGGGACTCGCCATCCTCCTGTTCCTGGGCTCGTGGCGATCGACACTCGTGGTCCTCGTCTCGATTCCGCTCTGCATTCTCACCTCTCTGTCGGTGCTGGTGGCGCTCGGCCAGACCATCAACGTCATGACGCTCGGCGGCCTCGCGTTGGCCGTCGGCATCCTCGTGGACGACGCCACGGTGGCCATCGAGAACACTTACCGGATGTTCGAGGAGGGCTATCCCTTCCGCCGCTCGGTGCTGGAAGGCGTGGCTGGTATCGCCAAGCCGGCGCTGATCTCGACACTGGCTATCTGCTCGGCCTTCTCGGCGGTGTTCTTCCTAACGGGCGCCCCCCGCTACCTGTTCGTGCCACAGGCCGAGGCGGTCGTCTTCGCGATGCTCACCTCCTACCTGCTCTCACGCACCCTTGTGGCGATCCTGATCGACGTCCTCGTCGCGCCGGAATATGCAAGACATCATGGTGGGGCGGCTCCTGCGCTGGAAGTCGGCCCACGCCGCCGCTCGCTCCTGTCGCGCCTCCTGGCGCCGCTTGCGTGGCTGCTGCGCTTTCCACTGCGTGTCGCCTTGGCATTCCGCGAGGCCTTCGAGCGCGGCTTCGCACGATTCCACGCTGGCTATGTCGGGTTGCTCGGTGCGGTAATCCGCCATCCGAAGCGGGCGCTTGCCGGGGCAGCCTGTGTCTTCGCCGTGACAGCGGGGCTCTTCCCCTTCATCGGGCAGGACTACTTTCCGCAGATCGAGTCGAGCCAGATGACGCTGCACATCCGCACCCGGCCGGGAATGCGGATTGAGGAGGCGGAAAAGACCTTCGCGCAGGTGGAGGACATCGTCCGGCAGGTCGTCCCGAAGGACGAGCTAGGCCTCATGCTCGACAATATCGGCCTGCCGGCGTCGAATTACAATTACGCGTTCATGGACGCATCCTTCGTCGCCTATAACGACGGACAGATGCTCATCAATCTCAAGGGTGAGCACAAGCCGATCTCGTTCTACGAGCGGCGTTTGCGGAAGGTGCTACGTCGGGCGTTTCCTTCGGATGTCTTTTATTTCCAGCCCGCCGACATCATCACGCAGATCCTGAACTTCGGCACCGTGGCGCAGATCGACGTGCAGGTCTCTGGTCGGCACGACGCGAAGGACCTCGCCGTCGCCCGCGCGCTCGTGCGCCGGGTCGCGGCGGTGCGGGGGGCGGTGGACGTCCACCTGCACCAGATCGTCGATGCGCCGCAGATGTACGTAAACGTTGATCGCCGGCTCGCCTCGGAGATGGGGGTGAGCGAGCAGATCATCGCCCAGAACCTCAACGTCTCCCTTTCCGGCTCCTTTCAGGTCAGCCCTAACTTCTGGGCCGATCCGAAATCCGGCACGCCGTACCAGCTGTGGGTGCAGACCCCGGAATGGCGCAACGGAGACATCGCCCGGCTGATGAATACGCCAGTCTCGGTCCACGGCACCGGAGACGGCCAGCCGGGCATCCCGATCCTGCTCTCGAATATCGCCACGATGCAGCGGCAGCCAGAGCAGACGGTGATCAACCACGTCAACACCCAGCCAACCTTCGACATCCTCGCCAACGTGCAAGATGCCGACCTCGGAAGCGTGCGCAGCGCGGTCGAAAAGATCGTCGCGGAGGAGCAGGCGACGTTGCCCGCCCCCGACAAGATCCGTGTGCGTGGTCAGATCGAGAGCATGGAGGGCGCCTTCGCCCATATCGAGGTCGGACTCGGGATCGCGCTGATGGCGGTCTACCTGCTGCTCGTCCTCAACTACCAGACTTGGGTCGATCCCTTCGTAGTCATCGCTGCGCTGCCGCTCGCCTTCTGCGGCATCGTGATGAGCCTGTTCGTTACCGGCACGACCTTCTCCATCCCGGCCCTGTTCGGGGCGATCATGTCGGTGGGCGTGGCGAGCGCGAACTCGATCCTGCTCGTCACCTTCGCCAAGGAGCACCGTGAGGCCACGGGCTGCTCGGCCCCCGAGGCCGCGCTGATGGCCGGCAACACCCGGCTGCGACCGGTGCTGATGACCGCCTCGGCCATGTTCCTCGGCCTGATCCCGATGGCGATCGGCTCGGGCGAGGGCTCGGAACAGAACGCGGCGCTGGCCCGCGCCGTCATGGGCGGCATCGGCATGGGCACGCTCTCCACGCTGCTCTTCGTACCGCTCCTCTACACGCTTCTCCGCCGCAACCCGATCAAGCCCCTTGAGGACTATTGATGAGCCCGTTCATCGAACCCGACGACGCTGGGAACGACTCCGCGGAGCGGGCGCATGCCCATGCGGTCGAGATCGATCCTCTGCGGCAGGACCTGCTGGGCGAGGCCCTGACTCATTCGCACCTTCCCCCGCCGCGCAAGCGCCCGTTCGTGATCGCGCTTCTGGCGCTCGGCAGCGCCCTCGGCCTGGGCGGCTGGCACCATTGGCAGACCTACCGCACGTCGTTGGAGACGCAGGAAGACGTCATCAGCTTCGTACCGACCGTCCGCACGGTTTCGGCCGTCGAGGACGACAAGCCGATGAGGCTGACACTGCCGGGACAGACCGAGGCTTTCGACCACGCCGACATTTTTGCCCGTGCCACTGGCTACATCGCCGAACGCCGGGTCGATATCGGCTCCCGGGTCAAGAAGGGCGACCTCCTCGTGCGCATCGCCGCCCCCGACCTCGACCAGCAGAAAAGCCAGGCCGAGGCACAGCTCGGCCAGCTTCAGGCCCAGCTCGCCGTCGCCCATGCCGACGTGGAGCAGGCCAAGGCCAACGTCACCCTCGCCAACGCCACCGACGCCCGGACGTCGACGCTCGCCGGCCAGGGCTGGGCCTCGAAGCAGACTGCCGACCAGACCCGGGCGCAGATGCTCACCGCCACGGCCGCCCTCACCGCCGCCGACGCGAAGGTGAAGGTGGCCGAGGCGAACATCACTGCCCAACAGGCGACCGTAGACCGGCTGCGCACGCTCACCACCTTCGAGAACGTGACCGCGCCCTTCGACGGCATCGTCGTGGCGCGCATGGTCGATGTCGGCGACCTCGTCCATGCCGATCTCGGCAGCGGCGCGTCACTCTTCTCCATCGAAAGCACGGACTTGCTACGCGTGTCCGTCCAGGTGCCGCAATCGGCGGCGGTCCACATCCGCGACGGTGTCCGAGCGACGGTTCAGGTGGCTCAGATGCCGGAGCGGAGTTTCCAGGGCACGGTCTCGCGCAGCTCCGTGGCCCTGCGCTCGTCGGTGCGGACCCTCGACACCGAGGTTGACGTAGCGAACCCGGACGGGGCGCTGCGGCCGGGGCTCTATGTGAACGTGACCTTCGCCGTGCCCCGCGCCCATCCCGGCCTTCAGATCCCGTCCGAGGCACTCATCTTCGATGCCGCCGGAACCCAGGTCGCCGTGGTCCAGCCCGACGATACGGTGAAGCTTCATCCGATCACGATCTCGCGTGATCTCGGCACGACCCTTGAGCTGCGTTCCGGCCTGAAGGGCGGCGACACCGTCGTCCTCAACCCCCCAGCCGACCTGCGAGACGGCAGCCGCATCGTCCCGAAGGGCAGCGTCTCTTCAGGGGAACCCGTTGCCAAGCTCTCCGTGCAGGCAAGCGCGGAGTGACGAAATGGCCAACGACAGCGCCTATGTGACAAGCTTTGCCGACGATATGACGCACGCCCTGCCGCCTGATAACGCGCCATTTGACACCGACCGCGAAGAGCATAACTCCAGCGTCCCAGCCGAAGCGCCGAGCCCGAAAGGGGCTCAGCGTATCCATAATAAAAAGGATAAAAGGATGGCCAACGTTCTTGTGGTTGAGGATGATCAGCGCGTTGCTGCCGAAATCGGATTGGCACTGACCGAACACGGCTTTCGGGTGGATGAGGCCATGAACGGATCAATCGGTCTACGCAAGGCGATGGATGGTGACTTCGATGTCATCGTCCTCGACCGGATGCTGCCGGAGATCGACGGCCTCGCTCTGCTTACCAAGCTGCGCGCCGCCAAGGTTTCGACCCCGGTCCTGATCCTTAGCGCGCTCTCGGCCGTCAACGAGCGCGTGGACGGGCTGCGTGCCGGGGGCGACGACTACCTCGCCAAGCCCTTCGAGTTCATCGAGCTGACCGCGCGGGTCGATGCTCTTGCCCGGCGCAAAATGGCCGCCGAGGCGGTGAGCGAACTCGTCGTCGGCGACCTACAACTCGACTTGATCGAGCGTGTGCTCCACTGCGCAGGTCGGGAGATTGAGCTTCTACCGAAAGAGTTCGCGATCATCGAGTTCTTGATGCAGAACGCGGGCGTGCTGGTGAGCCGCAAAATGATCTTTGAGTCAGTTTGGGGCTACAGCTTCAACCACCAGTCGAGCGTCATCGACGTCCATGTCGGTAAGATCCGCAAGAAGCTTGATCCCGACGGGCTGAACCCGCGCATCCACACCGTCCGCAACACGGGGTTCATCCTCCGTGCGACTGCTTGAGGTCCGCCGCACAAGCGGGTTCCGGGTCGCGTGCCTGTTCTTCGCGACGTTCGGAACTGCCTCCCTCGCACTCTCGGGCTTCCTCTATCTTGACACCCGCAGCTACGGCCGCAAGGCCGCGTTCGAGTGGGTCGGGTGGGAGTCGAAGCATCTCCTGAGTCTCGCGCCCCACGCCCTGCGCGATCGTATCGACGCCTCGGAGGATTTCGCCGAAGGCGGCCGCCCCCTCGTGCTGTTCGGACCCGACCACGCTCGCCGCGTAGGGGCACCGATCCCGTTTCCTGAAACGGCCCCGGTCGGCCGACCATTCGTACTGACGCAGCCGGCGGAGCACGGGTCGCGCACCCTGTTCAGCCAGTTGAGCCGCCTTCAGAGCGGCGAATACGTCCTCGTAAGTCGCTCGGCCAAGGATCTGGAAGCCCTCGAGAAGGCCCTCGTCGAAACCTTCGTCTGGGGCATGGCAGCCACCATCGTCATCGGCCTCGTCGGAGCAGTGATCTTCGGCGCCGGATCGCTTCGCCAGAACGACGCCATCACCAAAGCCGTCGAGCGCATCATGCGGGGTGACCTCAGCGAGCGCCTGCCGACAAGGGGCGTCTCTGCGGACCTCGCGCACCTGACCGGCGTCGTGAACGACATGCTCGATCAGCTCGAGCGGCTGATGTTCGAAATCAAGGGCGTCAATGAGAACATCGCTCACGACCTGCGGACCCCGCTGACGCGAGTGGTGGGCATTTTGGAACGGTCGCTCCGCAAGGCCGACAACGTCGAAGCGTTCCGAACTTGCAACGAGGATGTCCTCGCGGAGGTCAAGGATATCGTCATCCGCTTCTCAGCACTACTGCGTATCTCGGAGATGGAAGATCGCATGCGCCGGTCGGGCTTTACGGACCTCGACCTCGCTCGCCTACTGGAGGATGCGGTCGAGTACTACGAGCCCCTAGCCCTGGAACGGGATATCGGGCTCCGCTGGGAGCAGCCCGAAGAGCCCTGTTCCGTAGAGGGCGACCGCAGCCTGATCTTTGAGGCGGTGAGCAACCTGATCGACAACGCCCTGAAGTTTACCCCTGCCGGTGGCGAGGTAAAAGTCACGCTGGTGCGCGATCCTCCGGGCATCCGCATCGACGATACGGGCTGCGGCATCCCGGTCGAAGAACTCGGTGCGGTGCGGGAGAGGTACCGGCGCGGGGCGTTGAGGACAGGCAAGAGCGGCTTCGGCATCGGGCTCAGCCTCGTCGATTCCATCGCCCGGTTGCACAGCGCCGCGTTCGACATCGCGAGCGATGCGGGTGGCACCCACGCCACCTTGGTGTGGAAGCCTGCGGTCACGGCGGCAGGATCCCCCGCTGTCATCCAAGCCCAGAGCGCTTGAAGCACCTTCCATCAGAGCGGTTGCCGGTTCAACGAAAGACAATGCGGCATCACAAAGAGATAGAGCATTTCCCATGATCCGAGGACCATGAAAAATGCTCTACACTGGTGCCGGGGCCAAGCCCTGTGGTTTCAGTAAGCGTCGCCGTAGGCCCGGCGCTGGCGCGACCGCAGGTGGCTCCATTGGCGGTCCGTCGGGACCGATCCGACAATGACCGGGCGCTGTGCCGCGAGCGAGCCGCTCGCTCCTATTGCGTTCCGCCACATGCCGCCGGAACGGTCGTTGCCCTGTGCGTAGGCGTCGGCGTCGAGACCATCGCCGCTGGTGCGGATGATGAGTTTCGGGTCGATGGACTGCTGCGTGTCCGCCGCAGAAGCAGCGCCGGATATCAGGATGGCACCAAGAGAGCAGGCCAGAACGAACGTTTTCATGGTCAATTCTCGTATCGATGGCGTCGCTCGCTGGCGACATGCCATCATAGTGTATCCGACGCTGTATAAATTCAACGTTTTATCAAACAATAAAATTTTCGTCTTGAACTCTGGATTTGAATTTGAAACGGAACTTTAAGTCCACTTTAGCGCCAAAGAAAAAGCCGACCGGTTTCCCGGTCGGCTGAGTCTAAGGGTCTGAAGCTTTTGTTCAGAGTCGATCGGCCCCGGTACCTGGGCCTGTCGGCTCTGAAACTAAGCGTCTGTTCTGCCGGCTGTGCACTGAATCGCCGAAGAACTATGGTATTTGTAGCAAAGCCACAGTATCAAGCAATCAAAATAAATTTTATCATTTTAATACCGATTTATCGATTTGGAAACAACAAAGCCCAGCTAGTGGGCCGGGCTTTGTCGATCCTGCGAAGGGTAAGAGAAACCAGAAGTTCTTCCGTTCTCCATTAATCTAGGAAAACACCCTGGTTGATAGTCGTGCGACTCTTTTACTCGCCCAGCTGGTATCAGCGTTGGCGGAACAGGCTTAGAAATCGCGCTGAATACGGAAACGGACCTGGGCCGCATCCTGCGAACTTATGTAGCGCAGGGAGCTCTTGGAGATGTCGGGGGTCACGCCGCTGTTGAGGGCGGTTCGGATGTATTCGCCCTCGACGCCGATATCAAGGTCCCTAACCGGGGTCCAGATTAGGCTGGCGCCCGTGACGATCTGGTTGTTGCCGCGCAGGACGGGGCTCGTGGCGAAGGCTAACGCATTTGCCGCATTAGCTCCGCTTGGCGCGAAACCGAAACCGAGGGCGCCGAGTGCGTTGCGGCCCCGCGTGTTGTAGTCGATCTGCGCGTAGCTCCCGAAAACTGCCGAGCGCCAAGTTGGCGACCAGTAATGCAGCAACGAGGCGACAGTTGAGAACGAAGTCGAGAGTTCTAGCTTGCCCGTCGATGGGTTTAATACAGCATCGGAGTAGTATTGCAGGAACGATCCTCCACTCACCGGGGCGGCAGCGAGGGCATCGTACGGCGCCGTGTAGTTGGAGATGCCTGTGTAGCTCATGGCGCCCTGGCCATAGGCGCCTTGAAGGTAGAAGGTGTCGCCCGGGGCGATGAAGGGCAGATTGACCTTCACGGCGCCTTGCACCGCGAACCCGTAGTCGCTGGATGCGCGGCCCGTCGGAGCGATGCCGAGCCCTGCCGTGGCGGTCGCGACACCCGCGACCGTGCTGGCGGCGTCGCCGGCGTTGATCTCGTGCACGGCTGCCGACAACTGCGCCGACCCCCAGGGCTGATCGATTCGAGCGACGCCGACGAAGTCAGGAAGGCGGCTCTTCTGCGTCACGTCCACGAAGGCGACGGTGCCCGGCCCTACGATGATCGGGGCGAGGAACGTGGACGGCGTAAAAGGGTTGAAGGCGTTGCTATAGCCTGCAAATCCGCCCGCCGCCGTGAAGGCCCCAGCGGCGGCGCCGGTGCCGAAGATTGGGAAGCGTCGAAAGGTCGGATCTTCCATCGAAGCCGTCAGGGTGATGCCGTTGCCGAGCACCGCCGAGTAGGCAAGCAGGTTGGTGCTGTAATTATCCGAACCAGCGGTGCCGCCGATCAACTCGAAGTCGTGGGCGTAGAAGTCGAAGAAGGACGATGCGCGACCGGCAGTGAGGCCGGCGAACTGGATAAAAGCCTTGTCGGCATTCACGAAATCCTGCGTCCGGCCGAAGGCGTCCGCGCCGAGGCCTGGGAAGGCCTGCCCCTCGCGCTGGCGGGAGGCCGAAGTGACGAAGGGGCCGCTGCGAGAGGCGACGTCAAGGCGCAGGAACGCGCGCAACGTGCCGTAATCAGTCTGCGTGCGCGCATCGAGGTTCAATCGGAGGAGGCCGACATAGCCCGACACGTCGCCTCCGCTTCCCGTGCGGACCTTGCTGGCCTGATACAGGTAGTCGTACCGTGCGCGCCCCGAGAGGCGGATACAGGTGTCGCTGCCAGGAATGTAGAAAAATCCCGCGCCGTAGGCGGTGCAGACGCGGACATATTCGACAGGGACTGCCTTTTTGACTGGAAGATCCGCGGCACGTGCGCCCCCTCCGACGGCTAGCAGGGCCGAGGAATAGAGCAGAATCGTCTTGAGGTTTTGCATTGTGTCCCCACATCCGACGCCATTTGCGCCCAAGCGCCAGCATCGACCCGAATCGGTGCCCAATCGCAGTCCTCGTCAGTAGAAAGGACTATCGTTGCAGCTTTTTGGTGGCTTGGCCGCTTATCGATCGGCAGCTTGACTATATATTTGGTTGCATCTCTCGACAAATAAAAAGTGATTTATTTGAATAAAGGTATTTCGATTTTTAAAATAGGATTTTAATTTTCTAACTGATTTGACTTTATGAGTTTGAAGCAGACACCATTTTCTCCGTCACCAGAACGCCGATAAAGACCCGTAGAAATCGAAAGAATAGACGATAATCGATGCGCATCTTGTGAGATGCTTCGGCCAACGCTTGGACGGCCCTGCGGCCAAGACGGGAGTAGATCTCGTTCGCGGTCGCCAATAATGGAATGTTCTAGGTCAAGGATTGCTTTGCCATAGCCGTCCACAGCGGATCAGTTAAGTCAGAGGGTGCTTTCCAAGCTCTTTCTGCTCCCGGACTGATGGCACCGCCCCTCAATAACGTCAGCCTTGTAAGGTTCGCGGCCTGAGCAGACGTCCAAATTTTCAAACTTGACTTACGAAAGCAGACGGGCGGCAAACCACCCACCCCGGTCGTAGAGCAGACGGACGGGTCCCGACCCAACCTCGCCGTTTGAGGCATTTCCCGACGCACCTGAAAGCGGTCGTTCAGCCATTGGTTGGCGTGCATCTGGCGAACTTGGTCTCGGACGAATATGCCTCGTTTTCTGCCGTTCCGCTTGTACTGTTTCATTGGCGGCCTGATGTGGAACTCAGGCCCGGTTAGAGGGTAAGGGGGGCCGCGATGGCTGACGTCCGCCGCATTGGCCTTGTGCTTTGCCCAGACTTCGATTTCATGGGCTTGGCTACCACCTCGCCCTTTGCTGTCGCCAATAGATACGTAACTGACACGACCTATGACATTCGTGTGCTGTCGGAGGCCGGTGGCCTTCTTCACTCGGGGTGCGGCCCCGCCGTCGAGACCGAGCGGCTGAGCGATCCGTCCGCCTTCGACACAATTATCGTCGCCGCGGGGATCAGCCTTCCCGAGCCGAGTTCGGATCTCTTCGTTTATCTACAAGAGGCGGCTCGCTCCACGCGCCGCTTGGCCGGCCTCTGCCTCGGTGCGTTTGCCCTGGCCGATGCCGGCTTATTAAGCGGGCGGCGCGCCACAACCCACTGGCGCTATGCGCCTCAATTCCGCGCGCGCTATCCCGACTGCCATCTCGACATCGATAAGATCTATGTCGCGGACGGCAATATCTGGACGTCCGCTGGCATGGCGGCGGGCATCGATCTCGCTGTCGGCATGGTTGAGCGCGACCACGGCCGGCAAGTCGCCCGTACTGTGGCACGAGGCCTCGTCATGGAGCGCCGCCGGGCCGGGGGCCAGGCCCAGCATTCGGCCCTGCTCGATTTCGACGCGCCGAGCGACCGGATACAAAGTGTTCTCGCCTACGCGCGGCAGAACCTGCAGCGTCCGTTGATCACGGAGGATCTCGCGGCGGTCGCCTGCCTCAGTCCGCGTCAGTTCGCACGGGCTTTCCGAGCCGAAACGGGGGTCTCGCCGGCCAAGGCGGTCGAGGTGATGCGCGTCGAGGCCGCCAAGCACATGCTGGAGCAAAGCCGCCTACCCATTGAGGAGATCGCCGACGCTGCCGGCTTCGCCAGCCGCGAGCGGATGCGCCGGGCGTTCCTGCGCGTTCAGGGAGAAGTCCCACGGGCAATCCGTCGGGCGGCTGGACCGCTCGCGGTCGTCTGACCGCCCCGCATGTCCGAAAACGAGGCAATTATGACGTAGTGGGTGCGGAGACCTCTGCGTAAGCATGGCCGTGGGGCCTACTTACTCTCAGGGATTCGTTGCGATGGTCAGCCTGACGATCAATGGTCGCCAATATGCAGTCGACGCCGAGCCCGATACGCCGTTGCTCTTCGTCCTGCGCGACACGCTCGGCCTGACTGGCACGAAATACGGCTGCGGCATCGCTCAGTGCGGGGCCTGCACGGTGCATCTCGACGGTCAGGCGACGCGGTCATGCCAAGTGCCGCTGGGGAGTGTCGGCACCCAGACCGTTACCACCATCGAGGCGATCGAGCAGGACGAGGTCGGCCGGAAGGTTGTCGAGGCTTGGGTCGCATTGCAGGTGCCGCAATGCGGCTATTGCCAGTCCGGTCAGGTCATGGCCGCCACTGCCCTGCTGAAGCAGACGCCGCACCCGACCGAAGGCGACATCGTCGACGCGATGACGAACCTTTGCCGGTGTGGAACCTACAACGCCATCGCTGCCGCCGTGCGGCAGGCTGCTGCCTAAGGAGCAAGCCATGATCCCGCTTCTTCGCCCAGCAGCTCCGTCCCGCCGCCGCTTTCTCGCGGGTGCCAGTGGCGCCCTCGTCCTAAGCGCCCTCCTGCCAGCGCGCTTAGCTCGGGCCGAGGCCCAAGGTCCTGCCGAGGGTGCCGGTGCCCTGGCGCCTAAGCCAGGGACGCGGGTGGCCGCCTTCCTGGAGATCCACCCGGACGGTACCATCAGGCTGCTCAGCCCCTTCGTAGAGGGTGGTCAGGGCATCGCCACCGGTATGGCCCAGATCGTCGGCGAGGAACTCGACGTGCCGCCCTCCCGCTTCGTTGTGGAATGCGCTCCGCCCGGCCCGGACTACGCCGTCGTGAACGGCATCCGCATGACCGGCGGCAGCTTCTCGACCCGGTCAAGCTACGAGACCATGCGCCGCCTCGGCGCTACCGCCCGCGACCTGATGATCCGGGCGGCGGCAGCCAAACTCAAGGTGCAGGACGGCGAACTTACCACCCGCGACGGGGTGGTGATGCACGCGGCCTCGAACCGCTCGCTGTCCTACGGTGATCTCGCAGCCGACGCCCTGAAGCTCAAGCCAAACGAGTCCGTGTCCCTGCGCGACCCGGCGACGTTCCGCTACATCCGCCAGCCGGTCCCCCGCCTCGACGTGCGGGACAAGTCCACGGGCCGCGCCGTCTACGCCATCGATCAGAAGGTCGAGGGCATGCTCTACGCCGCCGTGCAGCACGCGCCGCGCCTTGGGACGGAACCAAAGGGCCTCGCCAACGAGGCGGAGGTCAGGGCCATGCCAGGCGTGCACTCAGTCCACCGCCTGCCGGGCGCGGTGGCGGTTGCCGCCGACAGCTGGTGGCGGGCGCGCAAGGCTGTCGAGGCGCTGAAGGTCGAGTGGACGGCGCCGAAGGCGAGCGGCCTCGATACCGTCGCGGCCGACTTCTCGTCCGAGATCATGCTCGCGGCTCTCAAGGCGTCCACCGATCCGGGCCAAGTGGCCGAAGAGAAGGGCGACGTTGCCGCCGCCTTCGCCAAGGCCACCAAGGTGGTGGAGGCCGATTACGAGGCGCCCTATCTCGCACATGCCCAGTTGGAGCCGCCCTCGGCCATTGCACGCTTTGACGGCAACGGGACCCTCGACGTCTGGCTCCCGAACCAGATGCCAGAGGTATTCCAGACCGTGTCAGCGAAGGTTGCCGGACTGCAGCCTGCACAGGTCCGCATCCACTCGCCGATGCTTGGCGGCTTCTTCGGCCGGCATTTCTTCTACGAAGCCAGCAATCCGTTCCCGCAAGCGATCCTGCTCGCCAAGGCCACTGGGCGCCCGGTGAAGGTGCTGTGGTCGCGGGAGGAGGAGTTCGCCCGCGACGCCGTGCGCCCCCTGAGCTTCAGCCGCTTCCGCGCGGCCCTCGATCCGGCGGGGCAGCCGACGGCGCTTGAAGTGCGGACGGTGGGGGAAGGTCCGATCGGCCGCTACTTCAGCATGATGATGCAGACGCCCGTCGATCCTTCAGCGGTCGAGGGCATCGTAGAGAAGCCCTACGCCGTGCCCAACCGGCGCATGACCTTCACGAAGGTCGCGCATCCGGTGAACATCGCCTTCTGGCGCTCGGTCGGGCACTCGATGAACGACGCGTTCTACGAGAGCTTCCTCGACGAGGTCGCCCAGGCGGGCGGGCAGGATCCGTTCGCGCTGCGCATGGCGCTCCTCCAGGGTAATGCCCGGCATCGGACGCTGCTTTCGACAGTGGCCGAGATGTCAGGCGGCTGGCAGCGCGGCCCCTATCGTGGCGAGGGTGGGATGCGCGCTCGCGGCCTCGCCATGGCTTCGCCCTTCGGATCTGAGACGGCGACCATCGCGGAAGTCTCGGTGGAGGGCGGGGAAGCCCGCGTCCACAACCTCTGGATCGCGTTCGATCCCGGCAGCATCGTCAACCCGGCCATCGTCAAGGCGCAGGTAGAATCCGCGGCGGCGCTCGGCCTGTCTTCGGTTCTGTTCGAGCAGATCGTCTACCGGGACGGCGTGCGGCAATCGCAGAACTACGACACCTATCCAGTCCTGCGCCGCGAGCACATGCCGAAGGTCCACGTCAGTATCGTCGAGAGCGGCGCGCCGATGGGCGGGGTCGGCGAGCCGGGTCTGCCGGGCGTGCCGCCTGCCGTCCTCAACGCCATCGCGGCGCTTACCGGCCAGCGGGTCCGCGCGCTACCGGTCGCCAACACCAAGCTCTCCAGCGTCTGATAAGGATACCTTGATGACCCAACACATTGGGACGGCGCTCGTGACGGGCGCGTCCTCGGGAATCGGCGCGGCTTACGCTGACCAGTTGGCTGCCCGAGGCCATGACCTTATCCTCGTTGCTCGCGACAAGGCCCGGCTGCGAGCGGCGGCGGAGCGTCTCGGCCGAGAGGCCGGCGTGACTGTGGAGGTCATGTCGGCCGACCTGACCCAACCGGAGGATCTTGCCTCAGTCCGGGACCGCATCGCCACGGATGCCGCCCTAAGCGTCTTGGTGAACTGCGCCGGCCTCGGGCCGCTCGGCCCCGCCCTAGACAGCCCCGCCAGCCTCTATGACGGGCTGCTCGACCTTAACGTCAGGGCGCTGCAGACCCTGTCCCTCGCGGCGGCGAAAGCTTTCGGTGAGCGGGGAGCGGGCACAGTGATCAATGTCTCCTCCGCGGTCGCCATCGTCCCAGAGCGCTTCAACGCCCCCTATGCGGCGAGCAAGGCCTTCGTCCTGGCACTGACGCAGGGGCTCGGAGCTGAACTCGCCGGCAAGGGCGTACGGTTCCAGGCGGTGCTGCCCGGCGTCACCCGAACCAACTTCTTTGACCGGACGGGCGCTGATATCGGGCAGATTCCTTCCGAGATGATCATGGAGGCGAGTGACCTCGTGGCGGCAGCCCTAGCCGGCCTCGATGCGGGCGAGACCGTTACGATCCCCTCGCTCCCCGATCTCGGTGATTGGCAAGCTCTCGAAGCCGCCCGGTTCCGACTTGGTCCCAACCTCTCCCGCAGCATGCCGGCCTCCCGCTATGGTCTCGGCTAACGCGCGAAGGATTCGATGCCTCGTTGAGTAGGAGTTCGTCCATGCTGCAGGTCGTCGAAGGCGAGCCGAGCGAAGCCGCGCTGACCGCCCATCGTGACCCGGACCAGCCCCCTCTGCTGGGAGGCTGGCGGCAGATCGAGGCATTGCCGGTCGGCCTGTTCGCGGCGGTGATGGGTCTGACGGGACTGAGCGTCGCGTGGCGGCTCGCCCATGCGCGATATGGCGTGCCGTCCTGGGTCGGGGAGGCCGTCGCGCTGATCGCCTCAACGGCCTTCCTCGCTATTGCGGCGGGCTATGCCGCCAAGGCCGTCATCGCGCGTGAGGCCGTGCGGGCGGAGTTCCGCCACCCCATCGCCGGCAACCTGTTCGGCACGCCGCTCATCAGCCTGCTCCTGCTGCCGATCCCCTTGGCGCCCTTCAGCCTCACGCTGGCGCGCGCGCTGTGGATCGCCGGCGCCATCGGCATGACGCTGTTCGCGTGGCTGATCGTGACGCGCTGGTTGAGCGATCGGCAGCAGGCGGCGCATGCGACGCCGGCCTGGATCGTACCGGTGGTCGGCCTGCTCGATGTACCCCTGGCCCTTCCGGGGCTCGGTCTGCCGCCGATGCAGGGAGTGATGATCTTCGGGCTGGCGGTGGGGCTGTTCTTCGCCATGCCTCTGTTCACGCTGATCCTCTCCCGCCTCCTGTTCGAGGCGCCGCTGCCCGCAGCCTTGCAGCCGTCGCTCCTGATCCTCGTGGCACCCTTCGCGGTCGGCTTCTCGGCCTATGTCGCCACGACGGGCGCAATCGATCTCTTCGCTAAGTCGCTTCTCGCGATCGCACTGTTCCTGCTCGCCGTGCTGCTGCCGAAGCTTGCCCGGTTCGGTCGCGCCTGCCCTTTCCGCGTCTCCTGGTGGGGCGTGAGTTTCCCGCTCGCCGCAACAGCGGTCGCGGCTCTGCGCGTCGCGACGGCGGAACCGGCTCCGGCGACCGACGGCCTTGCCCTGGCCCTGCTCGGGCTGGCCACGCTGGTCATCAGCTGGCTGCTCGTTCGAACCTTGATCGGCTTAGCTCGTGGAGAGCTGCGGACACTGACGCTATGACGGCCAATCGCCGAACTCCAGTTGCTCATCCGATGTCGGCTCTCACCACTTCTCATCAAAAAGCGGACTGACAGAAATCCACTTGGCCCGGTCGTAGAGCGGACGGACTGCTGCCGACCCAACTACGCCATAGAAGCGGGCTGACGCTGTTCTCGAAAGCAGACATCGAGGCTGGGCTCGCGTCACGGAGGCATTGTTTGAGATGTTCGCCTTCCGGACTGGCGACACCGCTCGATTAATCCGTGATCTGCACCTGCTCGACGCCGCCGAGTTTGCCGGGCTTGCCCGCCGCGACCACGAGGTAACGGCGGCTCGGGCCGGCGTCCTTGCGGGTGACTTGCCGGATCGGACCGATCGCGTTGACGATGGCCGCGCCGGCCGGGTTGGTGGTGAAGGCGGCGAGTGGCTCCAGGCCGGTCGCGCCCTTCGGATCTGCGGACAGCGCCAGCACGAACGGCATCTTCGGCGCCAGTCCCGTGATCGCGGCCTGCAGCGTCTGCAGCACGCCCTGGTCGAACAGGGTGACCTGCGTCGCCGGCTTGCCGTCGCCGCCCGCGAGCGTCAGCGCACTGGTCTGGCCTGCGGCCCCCAGCGGCTGGAGGTTTTGCATTTCGTCGCCCTTCGGCACGGCGTTCGGGACGTAGGCGACGCCCTGCGGACCCTGCCCGATCGGCACCTCGGCGATCACCGTGTTCGACGCGGTGTCGATCACCGCGGCCTTGTCGGCGTTCTCCAGGCCGACATAGACGCGGCTGCCGTCGCCCGAGGGCCAGAGCCCGTGCGGCAGGGCGCCGGTCGGGATCGTTGCGAGCTGGGAGAAATCGTCGGTGCGGAACACCTTGACCTGGTTCAGGCCGCCAATCGTCACGTAGGCGAACTGGCCGGCCTTGGTCGAGACGATGTTGACGTGGTTGGTGATCGGCCCGGTCTCGATCGTCTTCAGCGGCGCAAATGGCGGACGCGCCGAAAACACCTGGGTCCGGCCGACATCCTTGAGGGTGAACCACACCTGCTTGCCGTCCGGCGTGGCGGCGATGTCGGGGCAGAACGGGCTCTCCTGCTTCACGCGGCCGACGATGGCGTGGGTCTTGGTGTCGATGACGACGGTCTCGGGGCTGAAGCTGGAGCAGACGTAACCGTAGGTGCCGTCCGGCGAGAAGATCGTCATGCCCGGCCCGTTCGGTACGGTGATCCGGCGGGTCTCCATGGCGGTCGCGGCATCGAGCACTGCGATATAGTCCTCGCCGCGCACGCTCACCCAGACCTCTCGGCCGTCCGGCGTGAAGAAGGCTTCGTGCGGCGAGCGGCCGACATAGGCGGTGTGGCGGACCGCGTTGGTCGCCGTGTCGATGAAGCTCACGGAGTTCGAACCGATCGAGACCGCGAGCAGGGTCCTGTGGTCCGGCGAGAAGCCCATGCCGTGAACCAGAAGCTGCCCGCGATAGAGCGGGCTCAGGTTTATCGGCGTCGGGTCGCCGAGCCGGATCACCCCGAGCAGGGTGTTGGCGGCGGGATCGACCACAGAGACCGTATTGGAGAACTGATCGGAGGTGTAGAACCGGTCTTTGCTGCTGATGGGCACGTCGGGCGCCGAGGCGGGGCCCGGAGCCTGCCCGGCGAAGGCCGAGCCGGAGAGCAGCACAAGGGCGAGAACGGTCAGGGCGGTCTTCATCGGCGGTGCTCCGAAGGCATTTCGGCGGCAGGTGCCGCGCCATGGTGGTGTACGGGAGGGGCGCCGGCGGCCCGACCCGGCATCGCGGGGCGATCGGCGAGCGCGCGGCGCATCACATCGATCTCCTGGCCCTGCTCGACGACGATCCCCTGCGCGAGGCGGCGCAGGACCGGATCCTTGCCGTGGAGCAGCTCCGCCTTCGCCATCGCGATCGCGCCTTCGTGGTGCGGGATCATCATCGCGGCGAAGTCGCGGTCGGGGTCGACCGAGGGCGGGACCATCATGTCGGCATGCATCTGCGCCATCGACTGCGCCATCATCGCGTCGAAGGACGCGGACGGAGCTGCCGCTGGCTCGGTGGCGGCCAAGGTCGGGCGCATCATCATCCGGCCGCCGACGAGGCCGCTCGCCATCAGCGCCGCCGTCACGGCAAATCCCAGTGCTCCGCGCATGCGGCTTCCTTTTGATCCGGTGTCGATGGGAAGGATGCCTGGGGCGCGGCTTTATTCCGCGGATGTGGCTGAGAGCCCGTTCACGCCTTCGTGATCTGTCGTCGAGAAGACGCGTGGAATAGAGGCGCTTCTTCGGCATCCCTCCCGATGCGGTCATGCTCGACCGCGGGAGACCTCACCCATGCGCACTCTGCTGATCCGCGGCGCCTTCGCGGCTGTCGCCTTCTCCGCCTTGGCCGCCCAGGCCGCCGCGCCTGCCATGACGGCCGAGACCGCCAAGGGGCCGGCGCTCGTCGATGCCAAGAGCATGACCCTCTACACCTTCGACAAGGACATGGGCGGCAAGTCGATGTGCAACGGCCCCTGCGCCACCAACTGGCCGGCCCTGATGGCCGCCTCCGGCTCGGCCGCCAGCGGCGACTGGACGATGGTGACGCGGGACGACGGCACGATGCAGTGGGCCTACAAGGGCAAGCCGCTCTACACCTTTGCCAAGGACAACAAGCCCGGCGACATCACCGGCGACGGCTTCCTCAACGGCGCGTGGCACATCGCCAAGCCTTGATCGGTGAATGCCTTGATCGGCCCCCTCTGACCGGGAAACGTCGTTGGACGAAATCGCCGCCCTGATCGAACCGCAAATCCCGGCCCTGCGGCGCTACGCCGTCGCGCTGCTGCGGGACCGCGAGGCGGCGGACGACCTCGTCCAGGACACCCTGGAGCGGGCCTTGTCCGCTTGGTCCGGGCGCCGCCGCGACGGCGACCTCCGAGCGTGGCTGTTCACGATCGAGCGCAACCTGTTCCTCGGCGCCGTCCGGCGCCGGGGCCGGCGCGGCGTCGATTGCGGCGCGGAAGCGCTGGAGCAGGTGCCCGACCCAGGTATCGACCCGGAGGCTGCGATGGGGGCCCGCGACGTGCTCGCCGGCCTCGACGCCCTGCCCGAGGAACAGCGCTCGGTGCTGCTCCTCGTCTCGGTGGAGGATCTGTCCTATGCCGAGGCGGCCCAGGTGCTTGGCGTACCGCTCGGCACCGTGATGTCCCGGTTGAGCCGGGCGCGGACGCGGATGCGAAGTTTTCTGGAAACTGGCCGGACCGGCCTCTTGAGGAGGGTGAAATGAGCGGGGATCCACGCCCGGTCGGCGAGGACGACCTGCACGGCCTGATCGACGGCCGCCTCGAACCGGAGCGGCAGGCGCTGGTCGAGGCTTGGCTCAAAGGAAACCCCGCGCGTGCGGCCGAGGTCTCGGCGGATCGCGCCCTGCGCGAGCGCCTGCGTGCCCGCCTCGCGCCGATCGCCGAGGAGGCGATCCCGGCGCGGCTCCGGGTGGCCAACATTCGCCCGCGACGTCGGTTCGTCGGTGGGGGCTGGTTCCCCATGGCGGCTGCAGCCGTGCTCTGCCTTGCGCTCGGCGGTGCCGGCGGCTGGGTCGGCCATGCCCTGCGCGGCGGATCCGCGACGGCCATGGTGGCGGAGGCACCGGCGACGCAGGACGCGGTCGCGGCCTTTCGCACCTTCGTGGTCGAGGTGGCGCATCCGGTGGAGGTGCGCGCCGACGAGAAGCCCCACCTCGTGACGTGGCTCTCGAAGCGCCTCGGTCACGCGGTCGCGGCCCCCGATCTCGCGGCCCAAGGGTTTCGCCTGATGGGCGGGCGGCTGCTGCCGGCCGGCGCTGAATCCGCAGCGATGCTAATGTACGACGACGACCGCGGAACCCGCCTGACGCTTTACAGCCGCGTCGGAGACGGCGATGGGCGAACGCTCTTCCGCTTCGCCCGAGAGGGCGACATCGCTGCCTTCTCCTGGGTCGATGGTGGCATGTCCTACGTCGTCACCGGCCGTACCGACGAGGCCCGGCTGCTCACCGTCGCGCAGGCGGTCGATGCGCACGTCCGCGGCCTCGCGCCGGATCGTCGGCAGCCGTGACCCTCGACCAGCTTCGCATCTTCGTGGCGGTGGCCGAGCGGCAGCACGTGACGCGAGCCGCCGAGGCGCTGAACCTCGTCCAGTCGGCGGTCAGCACGGCGATCGCCAACATCGAGGGGCGGCACGCGACGAAGCTGTTTCACCGGGTCGGCCGCGGGATCGAACTCACCGAGGCGGGGCGCGTATTCCTCATCGAGGCTCGCGCGGTGCTCGCCCGGGCGGAAGCCGCCGAACTGGTGCTCGCCGACCTCAGCTGCCTGCGACGCGGGACGCTGGCGCTCTACGCCAGCCAGACCATCGCCAGCGACTGGCTGCCGCGCCACCTCGTCGCCTTCCGCCGCACCTACCCTGAGATCGCCATCCGGCTGGCGGTCGGCAACACCACCGATGCCGCCGACGCGGTGCGCGCCGGGCAGGCCGAACTCGGCTTCGTCGAGGGAGCGTTGGACGACCCGACGCTTGCGAGCACCACCATCGCGCGGGACCAACTCGTCCTCGTGGTTGCCCCAACACATCCCTTCGCGGGGGCGACCGCGCTCGCACCCGAGGACCTCGCCGGGGCCGATTGGGTGCTGCGCGAGGCGGGATCCGGAACCCGCTCGGCCTTCGAGGCAGCGCTCATGGAGGCTGGCCTCTCCACGGCCCAACTCCGGGTCACGCTCGAACTGCCCTCGAACGAGGCGGTGCGCGCCGCCGTCGAGGCCGGGGGCGGGGCCGCCGTCCTGTCCGAGACCGTGGTCGCCGCCGCGCTACGGGCCGGAACGCTGGTGCGGGCGGCGTTCGCCCTGCCGAGCCGGCCGTTCCGGGTGCTGCGCCACAAGGAGCGCTATCGCAGTCGGGCAGCCGACGCGCTGCTCGACCTGATCCAGGAGGCGGCTGCCGGATGAGGGAACCTGCGAAGCCCGTTCCCCCCGACGACCCGCGGGTCAGGCTCGCCGAGGACCGCACGGTGCTGGCAGCCGAGCGCACCTTCGTGGCGTGGCTTCGCACCGGGCTCGCCTTCCTCGGCGTCGGCCTGGCCGCGCAGCGCTTCCTGCGAGAGGTGCTGGCGGTCTGGCCACTGAAGGTGCTGTCGCTCACGCTGATCGCCTGCGCGCTTGCCTCGTTCGCCGGCGCCGCATGGCGGGACCGGGCGATCCGAGCGCGCCTCGCCCATGCCGAGATCCCGATGATGCCGCGCATCCTCACCGTCGGGGTTGCGGCCCTACTCATCGCGATCTCGGGCCTCGCGGCCACTGCCCTGCTCTGGGCGTGACGGTCAGGCCACCGTTACCCGCACCCGGTGCCAGGCGGCGCTGAGGTAGCCCTTGTAGTTCCAGGTGTCGTCCGGCGCCGCAGGCTGGGTCTGGCCGGCGGAATCCCAGGCCCGCACCGCGAGTTCGTGCTCGCCGGTCGTCAGCTCGCAGTCGATCTCCCAGAACGTCCAGGCGTAGGGCGCGTCCGCATCGCGGTCGATCCGGGCCTGCGCCCAGCTGCGACCGCCATCCGTCGAGACGTCGACGCGGGCGACCGCTCGGTCGCTGGCGATGGCGTAGCCGCGGATCGCGTGCCGGCCGGCCTTCAACGCTGCGCCGCGGGCGGGCTCGCAGATCGCGCTGTTGAGCGGCATCGCCTCGATGGTGATGCCGTGGGCGGGGTCCGCGGTCTCGGCGGTCACGTCGGGCGGAAACAGCTTGTAGTCGTCGGCCTGCATCGGGTTGTTGGAGGGGTGATCCTGCACCGTGATGCGGGCGAGCCACTTCGGGCTGCGGATACCGGCAAAGCCCGGCACCACCACGCGCAACGGATGGCCGTGCTCGGGGGCGAGAGGCTCGCTGTTCATCGCGAAGGCGAGCAGCGTCTCGGGGGCGAGCGCCTTGGCGAGCGGGATCGAGGCGCCGAAGCGCGTGTCCGTATGGGCGATCCGGTCGTGGCTCTCGAAGGCGACGTGACGTGCGCCCCCCGCGTCGAGGCCGGCCGCGCGCAGGACGTCGGCGAGGCGCACGCCGGTCCATTCCGCGTTGCCGATGGCGCCGGCCGCCCACGGGTCGCCGGCGACCGGGGCCACCGCCAGCATGTCCGCCCGGCGGTTGCCGGCGCATTGCATTACTGCCGTGACGGTGATGGGTGCGAACCGCGCCTTGAGGTCGGCGACGGACAGGTCGAGCGGCGTCGCGACCATCCCGTCGACGGTCAGGCGGTAGCTGTCGGCGTCGATGTCCGGGATGTCGCCGTGGCTGCGGACGTAGAAGTCGGCCTGCTCGGTGATGAAGGTCGCGCGCAGGCGATCGAGCGGCGGCTCGGCGTTGTAGGGCGCCTTGCCGTGGACGATGAGGCGGTCCTTGCGCTGGAACAGGCCGAGCATGGGGTCTTTGTCCTGCGTTCGTGACGTGTCGACGACGAGAACGCGCCGGGGGCGATAAGGCCCCCGGCGCGCGTCGCCTCAGGGCTTCATCGTCGAGATGACCGCGTTCTTCGCCCGGTCCACCACGGCGACGCTGAGGTCGCGGTTGAGGACGTAGGCGTGGGCGTTGTCGGTCGAGAACGCGATCGCCTGGCGCGGCTCGTTCAGGCCGGTCACCGTTGCGACGACCTTGAGGGTGCCGGTGTCGATCACCGACAAGGAGTTGTCCTTGAGATTGCCCGAATAGACGAAGCGCCCGTCCGGGGTCAGCGCGGCGCCGTAGGGGTCCTTGCCCACTGCCACCTCGGAGGTGACCTTACGGGCGGCGACATCGACCACGCCGATGGTGTTGCGGCCGCTGTTGGCGGCAAACAGCGTCTTACCGTCCTTGGTGATCGAGATCGCGCGCAGCTTGTCGAACCCGGCGATCTCGCCGGTGATCTTGTTGGTAGCGGTATCGACCAACGTGATCTTGTCGCCGAGGAAGTTCGTCACGAACACGGTCTTGCCGTCCGGCGACAGCTTCACGCCCTGGCGCGGCTGCGCGAAGCCGGGGATCACGGCCTCGGCGAGCATGGTCCTGGTGTCGAACACGGTCAGCGTGCTCGCGGCCTCGTTGTTGACGTAGAGCTTGCCTCCGTCGGCCGAGAGCACCGTACCGAACGCGCCGGGGCCCGCGGCGAGAACGCCGGCCTCCTTGCCGGTGGCGGTCTCGTAGACCGTGATCCGGCCGGTGCCGCTGTCGGAGACGTAGAAGCGGGCGCCGTCCGGCGCGAACACGATGTTGCGCGGCGTGACGAAGCCGTCGAGGCGGCGCAGCACCGTGCCCTTGGCGACGTCGTAGACGACGACGGCGCTCTCCTCGCTGTTCGAAACAGCGGCGACGGTCCCGGCGGCGTTCAGCGCCAGGGCGTTGTTCTTGATCGCGCCGTCGAAGCCGGCGGCGAACCCGGGCTGGGCCTGGGCTAGGAGCAAGGCGGCTCCGGCGAGGAGGGTGCGGAGGCTGGTGCGGATATGGGTCATGAAGCGGGTCTCTCGGGCATGCGCGCTCGTTCGGCGGCCGGGGCCTGCCGTGAGGGCTGGTTCGAAATCGGAAATCCGTGGTGCAAGGCCGGGCCGGCCGTGCATCGCCCTGAGGAGACGCCAGAAGGCGCGGTTTATTCCCCGAGGCCGGCGAAATAGCGCGGCGGCCTCGGGATTCGGGGGTTCAGGGCGTCGGCTTCAACGCCGTGAGGTAGTCGACGATGGTCTGCACGTCGGCCTGATCGACCGGCGCCTTGTAGACGTGGACCATCTTGTTCACGGTCTCGGTCCACTGCGCCTTCGTGAGCTTGGGCTGGGTCAGCACCATCCCAGCCGAGTGGCAGGCGAGGCAGTTGTTATTGACCGCCTCGGCCCCCGGTCCGTCGGGGAACATTCGGTCGGAAGTCGGGAATTCGATCGATTGCGAGGTGAAGCGCATCGGCTCGGGAGCCGGGGCGGCGAGCGCCACCAGGGGAGACAGTATGAGCGCGGCGATGAGGGCCGCAGGGCGGATTGGGTTCATGGCTGTTCTCCTCAAGCGGCCTGGAAGGACACGGCCTCGATGCCGTTCTGCATGAAGCCGGCGCCGTTCCAGACCCGGTCCATGGGCTGCGCGACGCCGTTGGTGTTGGTGCAGCGGACCCTGATCGTGTGGGTGCCGGAGGCCAGCGCCGGTAGGCTGCCCTCGAAGCGGCGGAAGCTGTAGGGGCCCTCGTCCGCGCCGAGCTGCGCCGGGAACCACGTCGCTCCGCCATCTCCGGAGAAGTCGACCGTCTTCACCCCGCAATCGCCGCCGAAGGCGATGCCGCGAAGGGCCACCGGCGTTCCGGCCGCCACCTTGGCGCCATCGGTCAGGTTGGTAACGAAGGAGCGCGGCACCATCCTGTTGATCGGGACCGTTTTGAAGCCGGTCTGGCCGGGCTTAATGTTGGCGCCCGGCACGTCCGGGATGCGGTAGGCGGTCTTCATCCAATATTGGTCGTCGGGCTTGTCCAGCACCTCGATGTCGGACAGCATCTTGACCCAATAGGTCGAGTACCAGCCCGGCACCACGAGGCGGAGCGGGAAACCGTTGAGCAGCGGAAGTTGCTCGCCGTTCATCGCGTAGGCGATCATCACCTCACCATTGTTGGCGTGGTCGAGATCGAGCGACTTCTTGAAGTCCGGCGCGTCGTCGACCACGGGCTCGTCGAGGCCGCTGAAGCGCACCTGCAAGGCACCAGACTTCACGCCAGCGCGTTCGAGCACGTCCTTGAGGCGCACCCCGGTCCAGCGGGCGTTGCCCATCGAGCCGTTGGCCCATTGCGCGCCGGGCACACGCGGCTCGAACAGCCCGCGTGAATTGCCCGAGCACTGGTTCACCGCGGCGATCTCGAAGCGGGGCAGGCCGGCGATGGCGTCGAGGGAGAGCGAGAGTTCCTTCTCGACATGACCGTGGACCTTGAGCCGGAAGGTGCCGGCATCGACCTCGGTCGGGATCGAGGCCCAGTGCCAACGGACGTAGAAGCGGTCGTTGGGGGTGAACACGCCCTCGTCGAATACCGAGAACGGCGTCTCCAGCAGCGGCGGATGAGTGCGCTGCAGGATCATCTCGCCCTTGTCCGGAAAGGCCGTGGTCAACGCCCGCTCATCCGGGCCACCCGGCAGCGGAAGCTTCACCGAGCCCGCCGCCCAGGCCGGCATGGCGGCGCCGAGGCTGCCGAGCCCTAGGCCACCCAGGACGAGGCGGCGGTTCGTCGGTCTGTCCAGTCCGTGCATGGTCTCTCCCCTAAGAATGTCGGCGTCGATGCGTTCGAGGGCATCGGACCCGTCGCGATTCCTCGCGACCATGGAGATGCTACGGGATACGATTTATTCCTTCCAACGGTCTTTCGCGATGTGAATGATCTCCAAACGCGATGATTTGAGAAGTTTCGATCTACGATGGGACGATCAAGGACGCCGTCTCGGCGTCACGCCGCCGGCGCGCCGACGGGCGCGGTCCTGCGATGCCCGAACAGGGCGTGACGCTCTGAAAAACCGCGAAGGGCGACGGTGCCGAGAGGTTCGAGGGCATGCGCCAATCCGTCGATGAATGTGTCGGTGGCGATCAGCGGCGTGTCGTAGGTCTTGCACAGGCGCTCGACGCGAGCGAGCACGTTGAGATCGCGGCCGATCGCCGTGAAATCGACCCGGTCGCCGCCGCCGATATTGCCGTAGGCGATCTCCCCGACATGAAGTGCGACGCCGACCTCGAAGGCAGCTGTGTCACCGTCGCGCAGGGTCGCAAGCGCAGCAAGTGCGGCCTCGGCGGCATGCAACGCGGCACGGCGCGCCGCGGCCTCGTTGCGATCGGCATCGAACACGGCCAGTAGCCCGTCGCCGATATACTTCAGCACCTCGCCGCCTTCCGCCTCGATGGCCGGCACGATGGCATCGAACATCCGGTTGAGGGCGGCCACGACACAGTCTGGGCTCTGCCGGTCGGACAGTTCACCGAACCCGCGCAAGTCAGTCAGCATCATCGCGGCCCGCATCAGGCGCACGTCGCCACGCCGCACCGTGCCGGCCAGAATCTGCCGCGCCGGGTCGCGCCCGACATAGGCGCTCAGCACCGCGCCGAGCATGTCGTCGAGCGCCTTGATCTCGAACAGCAGCGAGAAAGACCCGACCAGCGCCAGCAACGTGTCGATCTCGATCGGCGTGAAGCCGCCCGGTCTCGCCGTGGCCCAGGAGGCGGCGCCCATGCGTCCACGTGCGGCGCGCAGCGGCACGATGAGGTAGTCGGTCAGACCCTCGTCGCGAAGCTCGCCCAGCACGGGAAACGGCAGCGGCCCATCCCCGTCGAGACGGCATCGGAATGGGGTACGGGTCTCGACCACGTGCTCGACGGTGTTGCCGTGAAAAGTCGGCGTGCCCTCGATGCCGTGGCGGCGACGCAGGGCTAGGCTCGACGCTCCTGGATGCCAGACGCGCATCACCCACCGGAACGACGGATGCAGGGTCGGCGCGTGGGTGGTGGCGCGGGCCAGTGGCAGGCCGAGCCCCGAGAGGCACGCGCTGAACCCGTCGAGAAGGGCTGCCGCGTCCGCCGCTTCGCGACCTGGCCCCATCAACCATCCCGTCGCCTGCGCAACCGCCTCGGACGAAGATTGGGACGAACGTGTCACGGCAGTTCTTTCATCAAGAATTCGGATCGATGCCATAGCGCGGATCAGACGAGGCCGAGCACGTGGATCAGGCCGAGGCTGACGGCGCCTAGCGCAAGGAGCGAGGCGACCACCGCGAGGGTCACCCGCGCCCCGGCCTTGGCGACGCTGCGCACGTCGACCCCGAGGCCGAGCGCCGCCATCGAGACCACGGTCAGCACGTTGGCGGTCTCCGACATCGGCGCGAGCGCAACCTGCGGGACCAGCCCGGCCGAGCGAAGGCCCGCGAGCGCAAGGAAGGCGAGGATGAACCACGGCACCAGGCGGTGAATCGCGAGGCCGCCGGGGGCCGGGCGGTCACCGGCGGTGACGCCGGGAGCGGACTCGTCGGTCTCCTCGCGCAGCCGGCTCGCGCCGAGGGAGAGCACCAGGACGACCGGGCCTAGCATCAGCACCCGGACGAGCTTCACCAGGGTTCCGACCTGGACGCTGAGCGCCGCGACCGGCGCGGTGGCGGCGAGGACCTGCGGAACAGCGTAGACGGTGAGGCCGGCGAGCACGCCGTACTGCATCGGCGACAGACCGAGCAGCGGCACCAGCAGCGGCAAGCCGAGCACCACCAGCACGCCCAGCACCGCGGTGAAGGCGATGGAGGCGGCGACGTCCTCGCCGTCGGCGCCGATCACCGGTGCCGTGGCCGCGATCGCCGAGTTGCCGCAGATCGAGTTCCCACAGGCCACGAGGATCGCCATGCGCGGATGCAGCCCGAGCGCTCGGCCGATGCCGTAACTCGACAGGATCGCCACGACGACGACGCCCGCGATGCCGAAGAGCAGGCCCGGTCCGGCGGCGAGGATCGTCGCGAGGCTGAGCGACGCGCCGAGCAGTACGACCGCGATCTCCAGCACGGTCTTGGCCCCGAAGGCGATGCCGGGAAAGAAACGCTGCGACGGGGTCCAAATCGTGCGGATCGCGCTGCCGAGCAGGATCGCGAGCACCAGGGCTTCGAGCCAGGCACGACCGAACAGATGCGCCTCGGCGGCTTCGAAGCCGATCGCTGCGGCGGTGACCGCCACGCAGAGGCCCAGTCCCGGAAGGATGGCTCTCGTGCCGGCCAAGGCACGCGTCGGACGAGAGTGGGAGAAAAGTCTGGGCGCGGACATGGATGGCTCCGATGTGATGCCGGAGGATCCCAGGTCCCGTTCATTCACTCCAACGGAATGATTAGATGCTTTTCATCACTGGAATAGATGAAAGCAGGGCCCCTTCTGAGTTTGCGGAGACCCATTGTGGGGGCCGACAGGCGGATTCACCCGTCGATCCAGCGGGCCGTGATCGTCGTGTCCGCAGCAAGCTCATAGATCCTGACTGCTGTTGCTGATCGTCGTGCTTGGTCCCTACGTGGCCCGGATCCCGATGGCCGCCCTCGTTGTGGTGATGATCATGGTGGCCATCCACACCTTCCAGTGGAAGTCGCTCGGGACCCTGGTGACCCACCCGAAGGCGTCGAGCTTCGTGATGCGCGGCACCGTGGCGGTGGTGGTCGCCACCCACGACCTCGCCAAGGGCGTCCTTTTAGGCGTGGTCCTCAGCGGTCTGTTCGTCGCCCACAAGGTCACGAGGTTCATCGCCGTCCGGTCGTCCCACCGTGAGGGCGACGTGCGGACCTACCAGGTCACCGGGCAGATCTTCTTCGCGACGGCCGAAGCCTTCCACGCCGCCTTCGATTTTCGCGAGGAGGCCCTGCGGGCGGTCGTGACTGACCTACAGGCGGCGCACTTCTGGGACATCTCGGCCATCAACGCCCTCGACCGGGTCGTGCTGAAGTTCCGTCATCACGGCATCGCGGTCGACGTCGTCGGCATGAACGAAACGACGGCCACGATGGTCGAGCGCGTCGGCACCCACGACAAGCCGGGGGCGACCTTCGCCGTGGGCGGCCACTGACCGTGGCGTCATCCTTCGCAAGGGCGGACGGATGCGGGCTGCCGTCTTCATCCGCCGGTGCGACAGGCCCCTCGGGCGCGCGGTCCGAAAGTCGCGTCGGCAGGTTTGCGGCGTTTGTCGGGAGGTCGCGACCTCGATGACCCTCGACCTCTCTCGGCCAAAGGCCCTTCGGCACCATCGCCGACGCCCGCAACGCTTTGCCCTGGCCGGGGACCGCGGCCGCGCCCCGCATCGCGCTCCGTTGGACGAGTGTCAGGTGGGACGGGACGATCCGCGCGACCGTATCCCCGACGCTTTCGCGATCAGGGGGAAGGCCCACATGGGAGCGACGCCGGTCCTCGATCTGCCTCAAGGGTGGAGGCACAGAAATCGACGACCCGCGAAATTCCCGCCTCGGCCTTCCTCGGAACGTCGAGGCTAAGCCGACGCCGGATGGTGGCCGGCCCTCTGGGGAACGACCAGAACGCATACGACCATCAACGCCGCGAGCACCACCGAGATGGTCAGGTCGCTGATCCCCAGGCCACCCTGGGCAGAGGGCTTGTCGAGCGAGTTCGCGACCGTCGCACCGAGCGGACGCGTCAGGATGAAGGCGGCCCAGAACAGCGCCGTGCGGGAGGTTTTCGTGAAGAAGTAGAGACCGGCCGTGACGGCCAGGGCGCCGGCGATCAGCATGGCGCTTCCGTTGTAGCCGAGTGGGGTGTCGTCGGCCATCCAGTCGCCCAACGCGGTGCCGAGCGTCTGCGAGAACATGATGGTCAGCCAGTAGAAACATTCCACCTTCGGGGTCGAGACGGTCTCGACCGCGACCGTCCCCTCCGACCTGTACCAGAGGCCGAGCGAGCCCAGCACGAGCGCGAGGAGGGATAGCGACCCGCCAAGGTAGCCGATGCCCAGCGACCGGTCGAAGAGATCGGCCATCGTCGTTCCCGCCAAGGTCGTCACAGTGATGACGGCCCAGTACAGGGACGGGTGAAACCGCTTGGCCTTGATCTGGGCCGCCACGGCGACAGCCAGGAGGGTCGTGAAGATCAGGGTGCCGACGAGGTAGCCCAGACCCAACGTCAGGGTGACGGCGTTGCCGCCGACCTCGCCCAGGGTCGTGGCAACGATCTTGATCCCCCAGAAGGCCAGCGTGATCTCCGGGACCTTGCTCGCTTCGATACCGGTTCGGTCGTCGGCCATGGATGGGTCCTCCGTCAGGTCGATGGGTCGGCGGCGTCACGGCTGCCGCTCAGGACCCGATCAGCTTCCTCAGCCGGTCGAGGTTGGCGAGTTGCCGAAGGGCGGTGTCGCGCTCGGCCGCGGCCAGGCCGAGGATGACGGCCTCCAGGGCGACGAGCGTGGTGGCGTGAAGGGCGACCTGGTTCGCGCGGCCGCGACGGGCCAACAGCACGACCGTGGCCTTGCGGGCGATGGTGCTGGTCTCCGTGTCGGTCACGAGGACCACGGGCAGGCCCAGACGGTGCGCCTCGCCCATCACGGCCTGCACCTCGCGGTAGGGCTTGCCGTAGGCCAGGAGTATGACCGCGTCGTCGGCATGCAGGCCCAGCAACTGGTCGGCCAGCGACCATCCCGTCGCATCGAGAAGCAGGCTCTGCCGTCCCGAGCGCGTAAGTTGGATGGCCACGTACCGGGCAAGATGTGCGGAGGGGCCGATCCCGAAGACGCCGATCCGGGTCGCTGGATGCAGGGCGGTGACCGCCGCGAGGATACCCGCGCGTCCGTCCTCCGTCCGGAGCGCTTCCATCCCCTCCCGATGCGCTTCCAGCACGGCATCGATGGCATCGCCGGTGGTGGCGCCGACTTCCGCCAGCGTTCGACGCATGTCGGTCGCCGGCGTCCGTCGGCCGTCGAGTCCGGCGGCGAGCGCCTGCTTGAGATCAGGCAGGCCATCGAACCCCAGCGCCTGGACGGCGCGGATCACGGTCGCGTCCGATGTCGCGAGATGCGTGGCGATCTGCTGGGCCGAGCTTGCGAGAACCGTCGCCCGGTTCTGATCCAGGTAACCCGCGACCCGGGCAACGGTGGGGGACAGGGATGGCATCAGCCGCCGGACCGTGTCGCCGAACTCGTCCGCCATCGGCTTCGCCTCCGCCAGTCGGGGGTGCCCCGTTTGGAACCATGATGTAGCATTTTCTACAATAACGTTGACATCGGTAGCAAGAGCGACAATTCCTCCTGACGGAAACCGCGTCCGGCCAAGCGGTCGAGCGGCAGGGAGGATCGGAATGGCCATCGACTGGGTGCATGCATGGCCCACGGCACTTGCGGCGTTCCTCGCCTCCATCGTCGAGTTCGTCGAGGCCCTCACCATCGTGCTCGCCGTCGGCGCGACCCGGGGTTGGCAGAACGCCCTCGCGGGCGCCGCGGGCGCCCTCGCCGTCCTCCTTGCCATCGTGCTGCTCTTCGGCCCGCTGCTGACCCGCATCCCCCTGCGGGACGTACAACTCGTCGTCGGCGGCCTGCTGCTGCTGTTCGGCATGCGTTGGCTGAGGAAGGCCATCCTCCGCTCCGCCGGGGTCATCGCCCTGCACGACGAGGACGAGGCTTACGGCGAGCAGGCGGCCGCGCTGGGCACCGGAGGCGGCGGCCGCCTTCGATGGGATGCGGTGGCCGTGACCACCGCCTTCAAGATCACCATGCTCGAAGGCCTGGAAGTCGTCTTCATCGTCGTCGCCGTCGGTGCGGGCGGGGCGGGACTCCTGGTCCCCGCCAGCCTCGGGGCGCTCGGCGCCCTGATCGTCGTGGTGGCGCTCGGCGTCGCGCTTCACCGCCCCCTGTCGATGGTGCCGGAGAACACGCTCAAGTTCACGGTCGGCGTCCTCCTGTCGGCCTTCGGCGCGTTCTGGGTCGGCGAGGGCATCGGCCTCGACTGGCCCGGCGGCGACTGGGCGGTCGCGGCGCTGACCGCGGGCTTCCTCGGCCTCTCGGTTCTGGCCGTGCCGACGTGCCGTCGACGTGCCGCCGCCCTTCGTCCCCTTCCCAACCTCTAGGCATCCGCATGCACTGGCTCGGAACCGTCCTTCGCGAACTCCTGGGATTGGTCGTGGACGATGTCGGCTTCGCCGCCTCCATCGTCGCCTGGGTCGGGGCGGCTTGGCTGGTGCGCGCCTACGGACAGGCCGGCACGACATCGGCCGCGATCTTCCTGTTCGGAGGGCTTGGCCTGATCCTGGTGGAAAGCGTCCTCAGGCGTTCCGGGGCGCCGCGATGACCCGGCCCTCGCTGCCGGTCGCGACCGATGGGATCAAGGCCGCCGGGATCACCCCATCGCTCCTAGCACGCATGGGGCAGCGCGACTTCGGGCTGGCGGCGGGCGCCTTCCTCGTCGTGGCACTGCTCCTCGGCTTCGGGCTTCTCGCCGACGAGGTGATCGAGGGCGGAACAGCACGGTTCGACCTGGCGGTGCTCACCGCGCTTCGAACGGGCAAGGATCTCGCCATCCCCATAGGACCGGCCTGGGTGCAGGAGACGGGACGGGACGTCACCGCGCTGGGAAGCTTCGTCTTCCTCGGCTTCCATTCGGCCGCGACCGTTGGTTACCTCATGCTGGTCCGCAAGCGCGGCCTCGCGATGGTGATGGTGGCCGCGGTCCTCGGCGGCGCAATCGCAAGCACCTTGCTCAAGTACGGCATCGACCGGCCCAGGCCGGACTTCCCGAACGCGGTGCGGGTCTTCACGCCGGGCTTCCCGAGCGGTCACGCAACGCTTGCAACCGTCACCTTCCTGACACTCGGCGTCCTCCTGACCCGAGGGAGCGCCGACCGCCGGGTGAAGTCGTACTTCATGGGCCTGAGCGTGTTCCTGACGGTGGCGGTTGGGCTGAGCCGGATCTACCTCGGCGTGCACTACCCGAGCGATGTCCTCGCCGGATGGTGCGTGGGCGCGGCCTGGGCGGTGTCCTGCTGGATCCTCGCCCTCTGGCTTCAATCCCGCGGCGAGATCGAGCGGGAAGGAGCCGAGGCCGCACCGGCTCGATCCGGAACGGGCACGGAGCCGGAGCTCAGTCGATGATGCGGCGGGATGCGATGGTGGTATCCGGACCGAACTCGTAGACCCGGATCGATCCGGTCGCGATCTCGACGGATTCGATTTCCCTTGGGCCCAGTCCTTCGAGCACCATCACCAAGGCCCGCAACGAGTTGCCGTGGGCGACGACCAGCGTCGGACCGCGCATCGCCGCCGGCTGGATATGCCTCAGGTGGAAGGGCACGACCCGGGCGACGGTGTCCCGGAGGCTCTCGCCGTTCGGCGGCTGACCCTTGTAGGAGCGCCGCCAGCCCTCGATCCGCTCCGCCCCGAAACGTTCGTAGGCGCCCTGCTTGCCAAGGCCGCTGAGGTCGCCGTAGTCGCGCTCGTCCAGGGCGGTATCCCGGAGGGGCACCAGATCGGCCTGCCCCAGGGCATCGAGCGCCAGCCGGGAGGTCGCGATGGCCCGCGCGAGGGTCGACGTGAAGGCTGAGGCGAAGCGAAATCCTTCGTCCTTGAGCCGCAGCCCGGCCGAGCAGGCTTCCTGTCGGCCCCGCTCGGTGAGGGGTGAGTCGAGCAGTCCCGTGAAAAGGCCGTCGGCGTTGGCCTGGCTCTGGCCATGGCGGACGAGGACGAGACATCGCCCCGGCGGGGGTACTGAAGAGGCGATCACGCGGGCTCCGGGCGAAGGGTGGTGCGGACAGGGAAATGCCGGCGCGGAGGACCCGCGCCGGCACCCTAGGCTCCTTGGTGTTCGCGACCGATCAGTTCGGCAGGGCGAACACGGTGAGCTGGCCACCGAGGTTGGTGTAGCTCGACAGGGCGGCGTAGCCGCCCACCGCGCCGAGGCCGGCGTTCGGGTCGGTCAGGCCGGCCGCGAGGCCGATGCCGGCCCAGCCACCGACACCCGACAGGATGCCGACGTACTGCTTGCCCTTGTGGGTGTAGGTCATCACGTTGCCGATGATGCCCGACGGGGTCTTGAACTTGTACAGTTCCTTACCCGTCTTGGAGTCGACGGCCTTCAGGTAGCCTTCGAGCGTGCCGTAGAAGACAACGTCGCCGGCGGTGGCGAGGGCGCCCGACCAGACCGAGAACTGCTCGGGATCGGACCACGCGATCTTACCCTTCACGCCGTCCCAGGCGATGAAGTTGCCCATGCCGCCATGGCTGTTCGGCGCGGGGTACATCGACAGGGTCGCACCGACGTAGGGCTGGCCCGGGGTGTAGGTCACCCGGAACGGCTCGTAGTCCATGCAGACGTGGTTGGTGGGCACGTAGAACAGGTTGGTCTTC